>JAQCMZ010000286.1 GCA_028274825.1 Haloferacaceae archaeon | reverse complement strand
ATCATGGCGATCGAACCTCTACACACACTCTCGGTGAACTGCTTCCAGACACGATTTCAGCTGACAGTCTTGATGTAGAACCGTAACTCGCGACTTGGCAAACACCACAGCAGAGCTGTCTGCACTGTTCATTGCTGACCCTCGCTCGTCACGAACCGGGGATAACGACACCTTCTTTTGTAGATTTACGTTATCTAAGTACGAGCGCGGGTAGCCAAGCCAGGCCAACGGCGCAGCGCTTAGGACGCTGTCTCGTAGGAGTCCGCCGGTTCGAATCCGGTCCCGCGCACTCCCGATCTTGGCTTTCCACTTGTGCGCCGATCCGAAACCTCCAAAATTGGTGTTACCACCCCTGAACGGGTGAGATTCCTGAGCGGTGGGATATTGGGGGTGCAGTCTCCCCGCTCTCTCAGCGTGAACCGTCCGCTCTCGCGGCCGAACAGGAATACACCCGACCGTGGCACCCGGTCTACTCATACCGTCGGACAAAGATACAGAGATATTAGATAGCTGCTGTGGCAGAAACCCTCCTCTCGAAACGCCAGCATAGAAGTCATAGCCCAGTCCAGCACCTCACTGTTGCTCTTCGTGGACGTCGCTCAAGTCGCCCACAGCGGTTCCGTGGCCCAGCATCTATGGGATCGTGAACAACCACCCTTCTGGGTGGATGCAAAAACTGCGTCCCGATTGTTCCGTGGAAGCGTGACAATTGTGCGAAGACGCGACCAGTAACGGTACCCCTCTACAGAAGTGAACTGCCTCAGGGTCAACCCCCGGAGACACCCGGCCTGCCACGCCTGTAGAGCTCACTTTCAAGACACGCACAACATCTCTGACAGGGACAGTTCGACACCGGAGCGAGCAGCTCAAGCTCGGCGAGTTGGTCAGTATGACTCGTTCTGGTCATCGCCGGGTTCCGCGGCCTGACAGAGGGCTTTGTGCCCGAGTACGCCGAGGTTCATCTCATGGGCTTGACCACTAGAGATTCCGTTCGAAGCTACGGAGATTAGCTCTGAGACGCTGGTAAGCGCCTTACACTGGGATCTCGAACTCACCTCACCTCACCTCACCGGCTGGTCGACGCATCTCTATCTATCGACGGGTCACGCGATCTCCGACGTATCTGTCGCGGTGAACATAGTAATTGGCTCAAACTGACACATCAAGAGGCAGCCTGTTCGGTGACCGGGTCTTCAGAACTTTGATGATGTACTTGGATGACAATCCACCGCTAACGGTGACCAGAGTTATCTGATTAGTCATTCTCTTCGGCACTATCGACGGTTCGTCTCTGACTCAAAGACGGTAGCCGAGCTAATTGAGGTGCGAAAAATGGCAACCAGTAGAACCGGTATCATCGCGGTCATCATTTTTGCAGCAGATTCCGGGCCGAGAGACCGTAGCGACACCGCGGGGAGAACAATCGTAGCGAACATCAAAACCCCGAGCGTCACCCGTGGTTCAGACGGGGATTCCTCCGTTGCCGGACCGCTCGGGTCGTCCCGAGGAGCTCTTATCGCACTCATATGTAGACATTATTATTTCGTGCTGCAGCGGTTTAGATTTGTCCCGGTGACTATAAGAAATTATCATGAATGACTAGCCAACAATCTCAGCCCAACTGTGACATGTACTTTTTATGCAGCCAGTAGAATAGTCCCATCCCGGCTGCCCAGCTGAACACACCATATCCAGCGTACACGGTCACAGGGAGGGTCATATAGAAGTGCATGTACAATCCGACCAGCAGATACAGCAGAACGAAGGCTCCAAGAATTCGAATTCCCCTGGGTGACACCCCTTGTTGCGGATTTACCATGGTATCAGACGCGTCTTCTATATCTTATACAGACACTTACAGGTTTAAACATGACACACACAGCAAAACCTGCGAGAGGCATCGGTCTTATATGAGACTGCAGAGATAGTTAATTATGATACGTGTAGGTGTCAACGGGTACGGCACTATCGGGAAGCGAGTGGCGGACGCTGTTGTTTCGATGCCAGACATGGAATTAGTCGGCGTGAGCAAGGCCAGTCCGAATCACACAGCCGACGCGGCTGCTGATCGAGGGTACAATATCTACGTCCCCGAAGACCGACACGACCAGTGGACTGACGCCGGAATGACCGTTGCGGGCGATGTCCATGACCTGATTGAGCTGAGCGATATCATCACTGATACGACACCAGCCGGGATGGGTGCTGAATATCGCCCGATTTACGAGGACTATGACACACCGGCCTTGTTCCAGGGCGGGGAGACCGCAGACGTAGTTGAGGCAAGTTTCACTGCCCGAGCCAACTACTCCGAAGCGACGGACAAAGACTACGTCCGGGTAGTCTCCTGCAACACGACGGGTCTAAATCGGATGTTCGCGCCACTTCACGAGCAATACGGTGTCGAACGAGCGAGTATCACGCTGGTCCGATGTCGTGGCGAACACGCTGTCACCTCCGCTGATCCTGTGACGATCCCATCACATCACGGCCCCGACGCACTCGAGGTAATCCCCGACATGGGCCCAATCACGACGATGGGTATGAAAGCACCATCGGTGCGGCACCACTTCCACGGCATCAACGTGACACTCGGTGGAGAGCCGAATGCTGCGGAGGTTCGTGACCTGCTCGCTTCTCAGTCGCGAATCCACGTTATCGACGGCGGCCTCGGCATCGACTCGGGCTGGGAACTCCAGGAGTTCGCTCTTGACCGCGGTCGCGACCGGATGAATCTCTACGAGAATCAGATTTTCGAGGATTCCATTGAGATGGATGGCCCGCAACTCCATCTGTTCCAGTCGATCCACCGCGAGAGTGACGTCGTCCCCGAGAATATCGACGGTATCCGGGCGATAATGGGTGAAGCGGACGCGGTCGAGAGTATCGAACTGACGAACGACGTGATGGGGATTGGTGACATCTGATCACATGACACAACGAAATCCCGAGGCAACCGGTCAGGCTGCAGAGCCGGGCGAAGAGTTGGCGAGCGGATACGGCGCGAGTCCGGGGATCGCGACAGGCCCGGCGCGAGTTATCAACGATATCGACGATACCGGCCAGATCGACGAGGGTGATGTGATCGTCACCGAGATGACCGCCCCAGACATGGTTCCGGCGATGCAGCGCTCGGCCGGGATCATCACCGATAATGGCGGGATGACATCTCATGCCGCGATTGTCTCGCGTGAGCTCGGTGTCCCGGCAATCGTCGGCTGTGGCGAGGCCACAGAGACCGTGGCCGACAGCCAGCGAGTCACGCTTGACGGCAATAAGGGAACTGTCGTCGTCGGGGAACCGGAGTCAGAATCGGGAACAGAGTCAGAACCGGGCGGATCTGAGCTCACGGGCCCGAACCCGACGGACGACGCTCTCGAGGCTCCGACGGCCGCCCCTCAGACGACGGCCACGGAGGTGAAAGTGAACGTGTCCATTCCCGCGGCAGCTCAGCGGGCCGCCGACACGAGTGCCGACGGTGTCGGCTTGCTCCGGACAGAACATATCCTCCTCTCGACGGGCAAAACGCCCGATAAGTACGTACAAGACCACGGCGAGCAAGCCTTCGTTGAGGCGATTTCCGAGGAAATCCGGACGGTCGCGGAGGCGTTTTACCCCCGCCCGGTGCGGGCCCGCACGCTCGACGCCCCGACGGACGAACTCGCCGAACTCGAGGGTGGCGAAAAGGAACCCTCCGAGCACAATCCGATGCTCGGGTATCGGGGGATTCGGCGAAGCCTCGACGAACCGGAGATGGTCAAACTCGAACTCCGAGCGTTCAAGCGGCTCCAAGACATGGGGTATGACAATCTCGAAGTCATGTTCCCGCTCCCTAATGACGCAGAAGACGTGCGTCGGGCGCGGGAACTGATGGACGAGGTGGGGATCGACCGAGACGCCCACGACTGGGGGGCGATGATCGAGACACCGGCGAGTATCCGCTCGATCGACGAGATCATCGACGAGGGGATCGATTTCGTTGCGCTCGGGACCAACGATATCGTTCAATTCATGCTCGCGGTCGATCGTAATAATGCGATGGTCGCAGACCGCTTTGACGACTACCACCCTACGATTCTCGAGGCGATGGCGGAGGTTATCGAAGCGTGCAACGAACACGGCGTCGACACCACCATCACGGGACAATCCGGCTCCGACCCCGAGATGGCGAAGTTCCTTGCCGAAAAGGGGATCACCTCTCTGTCGGCGAATATTGACGCTGTCGACGAGGTGCGCAGTGTTGTCGCCCGGGCAGAACGAGAACTCCTAGTTAATGCGGCCCGGGACACGTCCGATAGCTCCACGCAGCCGGACTGAGATAGTCCCCCCATTGTGACTCCGGTCCGTTGAGCTAATTTTAGTAGTATTTCCGGGAGCCACGGCCTGACAGTAGCTGACAATGTGATTTGCATTCGCACGCGAAACCGGGGCGAAATAGAGACGGAACGCTCACTTACAGCTACTTGAATGGCGAAAATTGGACTGATACCCTAGTATTACTCGCACACAATGGCCGAGTACGAGCGGTGTTCAGCGATGATAAAGAGGAACTCCCAGAGTGGCATCTAGCGTGAGCCGCCTTCGGCGCCGAAAAAAATCCGCGAAAGAGTCCCCAGTCGATTACATCACCCAAGGAAATTCATGATGGTCGGGTACACTTCGTAGAGGGCTGTAGAGATCAGAGCCACGCCGGCGAAAATCGCGAGTGCGACTGTCCAGCGCCGAACTGGCGCCAGCCCCGGCTGGTCAATATCCGTGTACGACATGTACAGCGCGGCAAGATACATGAGACCGACTGCGGGGGCAAAGAGGATTCCCGAGATGGCAAACAGGAATAGCGGTGCCTGGAGCACAATATTCAGACTGAGGGGGATCAGCGCGAAAAGAACGACTGTCAGTCGGAACACTGTCTCGCGGGAGATATCGTAGGTTTCGAACAGCCCGTGAATCGCGAAGGCGTCCTCCCACAGTCGTGACATCCCGTACAGTGGCCCGATCAGCGTCGAGAACAGCGCTGCCATCACTGACAACAAAAAGACGAACGCAGACCATTCACCGTAGACGTTCGTGAAGATGACTGCCATCTGTGGAATAACTTCAAAGCCCCCGAGTTCGCCAGATTCCACAATCTCAGTTCCGTGCAGCGTCGCCGCGGCGGCCGTCCACATGAAGAAGGAAAACACGGCCAGGATGACTGAGGAGATCATATTCTGCCAGAGGACCATATCGCCCCAGCCTTTGAGTCGCGTGATCTCTTCATCAGACAGATCGGATTTGTCGACATCGACGCCGTTAGATTTGGGTTCGAACATGCCCATGGTCTTGTCTTTTGCAAACCAGACGTACGCGACAGTTGGGCCGAACCCCGCCCCGATCCACCCGAACATGGTCGCGACGAACGCTAACCCTCCAACGCCGAGACCGTCGACGTAGCCCGGAACGGTCGGCACTAATCCGCTCGCCAGGCCGCCGATCCACTGATCGGCGGTGAACAACGAGACGAACGCGATCAGCGCGAGGAACGCCCACAACAGCACTGTCGAGATTCGCTCGATCAGGCTATATGACCGCATCAGGACGATCCCAAGTCCGGCGATCACCGTGATGATCATCCAGAAGTTGGTGCCGGACAGCCCGGCAATTCCGGCGACCGGAACGAGATTCTGCGCGGCACCGGCAGTTTCACCGAGATGTCCGGACAGACCTATCGCATACACGAGTCCGCCCAAGAACACGTAATAAAATATCCACCTGAGCCATGCAGGCTGGTCGAAAAGCGCGTCCAGGAACGTATTTCCGCTCATCACGCCGTACCGGACGAGATAGTACTGCCCGAATATTTTGGTGAACGTGATCAGGGGAATCAGCCAGATTGCCTGCATCCCCAAGTACGCACCACCGACAGGGACGCTCAGTGCCTCACCGCCACCGATCTGTGAGGCGGTGAACACCCATGCCGGACCCATGTAGCTGAAAAACTCACTCAATGACGCTGGCGGCTCAGAGATGCGAGCTTCGGCGGTCGCATCTGCACTCTCCGTACTCATGTCGATTCAGACCCTGTGTCGCGGTCAATATATTGGTTATCGTCGATTCGCCATGTCACGCGGTGACTACTCAGCCGACGCGTGAACCCCTGAGACTGTGCCGGCATGTCTATCTACATCAAAGACTATGATAAACCTATAAACTGGGAAAGGTGCATATTTTGCATCATTTATCATGGAGGTTATACTCCTTAGATATGTAGAATGTCCTTAACCTTCATGATTAATCAGCAACGAATGGCGCGGCCACAATCCATTTATCCTTTAAATCAGAAATAAATCGAAGATGACAATACTTACAGCAATTGACAGAGACCCGGGTTGCAGAGGGGTTGTTGAGACGGCTACCGAACTTGCGACGAGCTTGGACGAGCAACTAGTGATTATACACGTGGTTTCTCAGGAGAGTGCTGGAGAATCAGCTAAAGCGGAGGTGAAAGAAATTGTCGGCAGCGTAATTGACGATTTAGATGGTGTCGAACTCCGGATTATGCCGGAGCAGGCTCGTCGAGACCTGCCGACCGGACGGACGGCAAACCACATTCTGCAGGTGTCTGAAGACCTCGAGCCCAATTACATTGTTATTGGATCGCGCAAGCGGACTGGCCTCGGGAAGATCCTCCTTGGGAGCGTCTCGAAGCTCGTTCTCGCGAACGCTGACGCACCTGTGGTGACAGTCGAACAGACACAGGATTAAGCTCCTTACCCGCGTGAACGCAGCTGACTCTCACGGTTCCGCACTGCTGGATTGGGATCTGACAGGGTGCAGTCCACCCCCTCTCGGCGAGGGTGGGTTCCTCGGGAGGGTCAAATATCCACGCCTGCCATCGCTGGCGGGGTCTGTCAGCGCTGTCGGGCTTCCGCGTTAAAGACGCGGATATTCTTCTATGATTCTCTGAGACGGCTGTTACTTTCTTGCCACTGTCTCATGAAGCGGACGGGACTGTCTGCGACGTAAGCTGTTCTCTCACTGGCGTTGGCCTACACATGGATGATTCTGACTAGACGGGCTGGAAACAGGCCAGTAGCTGGCTTGTACGTGCAGCATAGAATCTGTGGAAGCGTGACGAGGTGGCTAATTCTCGCCGGTCGGTATGGACACATTGGAGGGTTGATCGGGGCGTCTCGGAGGGCTGTGTCAAGCCTGACTCCCGCAGTCAGTTTCACTTTTGCTACACGCCCACGGCTTAGCCATTTACCGCTCAACAGTCTGATGTCATTCATGACGACGCACGACTCACGAGATGAACTTCTCCAAAATAGAACATTCCAAGAACTCGCGGCAGTGCTTCAGGCCAATCGCGCGGGAGTACACGGTGACAAGATGGCTGAAAATCTCATTCGGTTCGCACAAGGACGGGATCTGGTCGCGATCGATACAGAGACTCAGCGGGCGCTGTATCATGAACGGGCTTCAGAGTCTCTGACCGCCGTTCGCTTCGGTAAAAGCGGTATTCTTGTCGGGCAGCAAGAACCCATCCAGGATACCGTGTCAGATCTAGCACCGCTGGTGGAAGCACGCAGCGATGACCTCCTGTGGATACACCCGCGATTACGGGACTGAGAGGTGTCTTACGGGCCTGGGAGTAGCATCTGAGATTGGCACCCTCAAGCAGGCTCCGATGTCAGGGGTGTCTTGTCTTGTCTTGTCTCGTCTCGATTCGACCCGCCTCGACTAGCGATGAGTGACTGTTCAACATCCCCCATACTGAGCCGCTTCGGGGTCAAGCTCCGAGACACTCGCCCTACTCCGCCTGTCGAATAGCCACAGCGTGATAGCCGGGGTTGTCGGAAGCGGGAACGACAGGAATCCACGGGCAGTGGAAGGGTGAGGTTTCGAGTCTCGGGCTTGTCACGAGATACGGTAGCCACAAGCGACTGAAGTCGGTGACTAATAGTGGTTACTCGGCTGTGAATTCGTCGAGAGTTGCATTCGACTCTCTTCGCACCCGACTGATCCGCGAGCCGTCAAGATCCAACCCCAACTCGGTAACAGCGGCACGGCCGACTTGTTCAGTCGTCTCGGCGTCTGTATACACGCCCATCCGCCATTTGTTTTCTTGTGCGGTTCTGAGTGCCGACACCAGCGGCGACTGGTCGTCTAACCGCCGGATCTCACCGTTGACCATCACACGTGTGGACGTTTCAGTCATCGACGGTCGCGACGGAATATCGAGAATCACTGTCGCCTCGGCGATATCCACCCGATCGGCGATCTGTGTCTCAAACTCACGAATCCGATCGTGAGTGGCATCTAGTAGCCGCTCGGGCACATCCTCAAGTTCGGCCCACAGTGCACGTTTGAGTAGATCACGTGTATCGTATCGGCTGGCGTACGGTTGAGTCGGCTCGTGATTGCGCAGTGCAACGAGAAGATCGTGGTCGTCCATCCGTCGCAACTGTGCGGCGCCGATATCCGTTCGCTCGAGCAACTGTTCGGTTGCTCGGCGCAACAGCACCTTCGAAATCCGAGCGACGTGATGTTCGTAGACGGTTGGATTCATCAGAGCCCGTGCCAACAGCAATGACTCTGCGGTCTGTACATTCCCCTCGTCGAGAACGAGTTCGCCATCGACGATACGAAGTTCACGGATGAGACGCTCGTGGTCGATTGTCCCATATGGAACCCCGGTGTGGTGAGCGTCCCGCACGAGGTAGTCCATCCGGTCCACATCGAGTTCTCCAGACACGAGCCCACCATATGCACCCTCTCCGCGAATCAGCCCCGCGATTCTCCCGGGATCGATTCCGGAACTCCGGAGTGTGTTCCCGATAGCCCCGTCACCCAGCAAATCCCCGACATCGTCGTGATATTTGCCGGTCCGGCGGTGAATCACCTGTTCGATATTGTGGCTGAACGGTCCGTGCCCGATATCGTGGAGGATTGCCGCCGCCTCGATCCGGTCGCGGCGTGGGCCTTTCACATCGAGGTGATCGAGCGCGCGTGATGCAAGGTGGTACACTCCTAGCGAGTGCTCGAACCGTGTGTGATTCGCTGACGGGTAGACCAATCCCACGGTCCCTAACTGTTTGACGTGTCGCAATCGCTGGAGCATTGGAGTGTTCAACAGGTCCGCTGCGATGCCATCGATCTCGATGTGGTCGTGGACACTGTCTTTGATCGTGGTCATTAACAGACAGTTGCGCGTCACGAAGCTAAAGTCGCCCGGCTGGAGAGAATTCACTGATTCGCTGGCCAAGGGAGACGAAAACTTGGCTGCCGGAGTGACAGACT
Organism: Haloferacaceae archaeon; assembly: GCA_028274825.1. Taxonomy (GTDB): domain Archaea; phylum Halobacteriota; class Halobacteria; order Halobacteriales; family Haloferacaceae; genus J07HR59. The sequence continues at coordinate 1,082 of JAQCMZ010000286.1, read as the reverse complement.
GGACCAACTGTCCGGGCCATTCTTGAGCCTGACCGGGGCAAGTGCTGCAGAGTCACGCCTCGAGAGAGATCACAGACTGCTGAATTGTGGTCGGAATCGCACGGTAACACGCGGATTATCGTTGGGTAACTTCGTGTCTAAGCAGTGTCTGACGGACCGCCTCCCCGAAACAAGTACTCTTTTTTTCCGTCCGCAGAGTCGTTATCTATGGCCGAATCAGTCCTGGATATCCTCGTGTTACGACATAAGATTCACGACAAACCGGCGACGGAGCTCAAAGACGAATTACGAGCCCGCCTCCCTGACCACGAGATTGCACTGGCAACAACCCCCGAAGAAGAACGCGAACTCATCAGAAAGGCCCGGGTAGCTGTGGGTAAATCCTTGCCTTCAGAGCTGCGCGAGGCAGCCGAGCATCTCGAATTGTTCGCGTGTGTGTACGCGGGGACGGATGGGCTGGATATCGACTCGCTCGAACAGCAGGATATCGCAGTCACCAGTGCTTCGGGCGTCCACGGACCGAATATCGGGGAATACGTGATCGGGTCGATGATCGTGTTTGCCCGGCGATTCCGACGGGCCTGGCGCCAACAGGACCGCCAGGAGTGGCGGACGTATCCGACAACAGAGCTGTATGACTCGACAGTTACGATAGTCGGGTTGGGGACGATCGGCACCGCAGTCGTCGACCGCCTCCAGGGGTTCGATGTCGAGACGATTGGCATCCGATACACGCCAGCGAAAGGTGGCCCCACCGATCGGGTGATGGGCTTCGACCAGCTCCATCGGGCCCTTTCTGAAAGCGATTTTGTCGTGTTAGCGTGCCCGCTCACCGAGACGACCAGCGGACTGATTGATGAGGACGCACTCGCGTCGATGCGGCCGAACGGTGTTTTGATCAACATCTCTCGTGGCGGCGTGATCGACACTGACGCCCTCTTGGGAGCGATCCGTGTTGACGCTATCGGCGGAGCAGCATTAGACGTGACCGACCCAGAACCGCTGCCAGAAGACCACCCGCTGTGGAGATTCGACAACGTACAGATTACCCCTCACAACTCCGGATACACGCCTGCGTATTT
>JAQCMZ010000270.1 GCA_028274825.1 Haloferacaceae archaeon | reverse complement strand
ACAACAGATGAGAGACAACTACACAGACGAGAGGAGTAACAGCCGCTTGACACGGCTCGACAGCCACCGACCACGACGACTGGGTGAGATGAACACTCCCGTGAAGTGGCCGCATCCGTGGTTGCAGACCTGACACTCCCACCGCTCAGGATTCCTCCGGCTTCAGCCGGAGGAGGATGTCAATCAATCCTGTGATATCTCAAGCATTAGTATATACGATCACAAAAATATCAGCCAGACTGATGCATCGGCCCCTCAACGAGCGATAACTCGCCAGAAGCGGGCGTGGGAGTGCCACCGTCAGTCGCCGGAGTTGCCGTTGGTGTGACGACATCCCCGTCGCCTCGCACCGCCCGCTCGGCCAGGATACCGGTTGTCCTGACAGGGCGGGATTGGCGTCACGGAGACTCAGCGCGCCAGTCGGCGCAGCGAACTGGGTCCGTACAGACACCGATTGTCCGTCACTCACCAGCAGTATATCGCCGTGGATGCCAGTCCAGTAGGTCTGGCCGCTCTGGTTGTCAAGCCGTTGAAGAACTGTCCTGGTGGCGTGGTCGTATCGGTTATCGTACCCGCTGGAGACATCACTGCTTCCGGAGCGACGGTGTCCAACAGCTCGTCACTCTCGTGACCAAGCCTACGTTCGACCACAACGGGGAACCCGCCCGCACCCACTCGTTCGACGCCGGCGCGGCGTGGCAGAATCTCGCACTGGAAGCCTCGCGGCGCGAACTCGTCGCCCACGCAATGCAAGGATTCGATTACGAAGCCGCCGCAGACGAACTCGATGTCCCAGACGACTACGACGTCGAATGTATGATCGCAATTGGCGAGCGCGCCCCTGCCGACTCGCTACCTGAGGAACTCCAGGAACGTGAATTCCCGAAGGGCCGAAAACCGATGGACGAGATCCTCCATCACGGCGGATTCGACGAGTAACTGAAGAGTTACCATCTGCTCCGACGGTGACTGACCAGACGACTCGCAGGGACACTCTGACTGGGTCTGACTAGCTGGGTGGCCTTCGAGACCAGCCAGACGGTTGCGGTTCATTCCCCGAGAGCGGCCGCTCTGTGAGACGCGTGTAGCTGCCTCGAAGGTGGGCGGCTAGCCGCTTGCTCACCTGTGCTCGGCTCGGAACCGTGCCGACACCGCGAACGTATTCCGAGTCGTAGGCCCCAGAATCCTGGCTCCCGATGGTGTTACCACACGCATGGTTTCTCACTGGGTCTTTTCGGCCGTTAGACGCGGGCTCAATGTCTTTTTCTGTGCATCAGTGAGTGATTTATGATCAATCTAGCCCAAATTGTGATACAGTGTCTGACGAAACAACTGTCCGAGTTGGGCATTTCAGTCCTGATGCACCGAACGTTGACGTACGAGTTAACGGCGATGTTGTGTTCAAGAATCTGGCCTTCGAAGAGGTGACACAGTACGCGGAATTACCGGGAGGGACCCACGAGGTAACGGTCGCACCGACCGGAACCGAAGACACCGTTCTCGATGTCCAGCTGGAAATCGAGGAAGGAACCAGTTACTCGGCATTTGCGACGGGTCTGGTGGGCGAGGAGACGCTCAAATGCAGCGTCTTCGTCGACGAGCCTGGTGAAATTGCCGGTGACCAGACACACGCCCGATTCATCCACGTCTCACCGGACGCGCCAGCGGTGAACGTCCGGGTAACCGGTGGTGGACCGGTGTTGTGTGAAGAAATCGGGTTCCGCGAAACGAGCGGTTACGTCCCGGTTGACTCTGGCGAGTACGATCTCGAAGTCGTTCCGACAGGGACCACCGAACCCGCGCTCTCTCTTCCCGGCACTGTTCTAGAGGGTGGGACTGCGATCACCGCTGTCGGGCTCGGCCTCCTCGAAGACGACACGCTAGACGCACTGTTTTTTGAGGGCTAATCGACTGAGACTCGCGACTCTCGGTCGTAGCATCCTCCTCAGATCGTTCTGAGTATCTGAGGACATCCACCGAACCGTCGCCCAGCGACCCGTCATCGAGGGAGAACGACACGTCCTCAAGCGCTGGTTCTGACCCATACCGGTGGGAGATGCCGTCGAGTGTGAGCATTACTGTTCGATCACCGTCGGGATTCGGGCGAGTCGTTGGATCACCGCCACCACGAGCAGGGTCACTCCTAGCAGAGCAAACGCCAGTGGGGCGATAGCGTCGATGCCGCCAGAGATGAAATCTGATGCAACCGGGGCTAGAGTGAGGTCACTCTAATCAGCCCCCTTCGCAACCTGTCAGGCTCTTCTAGCATCCGCACACGCGGGGATCCGCGCGGGCCTGTATTGACCCACTTCGTCGAGTGTTGTCAGTCTATGAGTCTGTCCTGGAGTGACGGGAGTCGCTTCGCGTTAAACACTAATTCGACTTCGTCGGTTTCTGGACGGCCGATACAGATCAGTCGGATCCCTTGTGATACTTCTTCGTCCGTGAGAATATCCTGATCTTCCATCGATACTTCCCCTGTAGTGACGACCGCCGCGCAGTTCGTACACGTACCAACCCCATAGGCGACCGGCCAGTCGAGACCCGCCCGCTGTGTCGCCTCGAATATTGTCTCGTCTTCAACTGTGAGGCTCCCAAACTCTGTGTCTTCGAGTCCCGCCTCACGTGCCCGCTCGAACAGATTGTCGTCGCCCAGAGACCATTCGCGGCGCTCAACTACGTCGTAGTCGAGATATCGTGCGATTGTTGTCATCAATCCAAGTTGTTCTGGGATTTACCTCCGGGAGACGGTAAGCCGCCCCTGTGTGGGCCTTTACACCACGTGGAACCGTGCAGGAAGCCCGTATCTCGGAGCCGTCTGCGGATTCAGGCAGCCTATTGATCACCGGTTCGTTCGACAGTAGTCGGGACCGGTGTGTCACTCAACGCTCAATCTGTTCGACAGCAGTCGTGACCAGCGTGTGTGCCTCCTCGAGTAACTGGTCAGTTGTCGTGTCGTCACGCGCCTCTGCAGTGAGGCGGACCAGCGGTTGTGTGCCGCTCGCTCGAACGAGGACCCACCCTCATCTCGCGAGACCCGAACCCCGTCCAGTGTCGTGACCGTTCCTGCGATCTCTGTCGAGTCAGTGTGGACGGCCTCCATCAGGTCTGCTTTTGCGCTCGTTTTGATACTCGCCCGACGGATTTGGATACGGTTCAAACGATGCGACACGCTCAGACAGTGGCTGAGCCGCGGCCAGAACTGCCAACCGGACGGCCGCGAGTGGGCCGTCGGGACACAGAGTCTCATCGGGGAAAATCCAGGCACCCGAGGGCTCTCCGCCGAAGACGACAGTCTCGTCTTTCGTCTGTTCAGCCACGAATACGTCTCCGACGGGGGTGTGGACGAGTTTCGCGCCGACATCCACGAGGGTGGCGTCCACGACGAGGCTGGTATCCACGGGGGCTGCGATTCGGTCGCCGTCATCAGCCATCTCGCGGGCGAAAATAGCCAGCAGAAGATCACCCGGGACGAACGTACCAGTCTCGTCGACTGCCATCATCCGGTCGGCATCACCGTCGTGTGCGACTCCCAGGTCAGCATCCCCAGCCTGGACAAGTTGAGCGAGTGATTCACAGGTGTCTGCAGTCGGCTCGCTCGGCCGTGCGGGGAATCGACCATCGAGTCGTCCGTTGAGCGTCTCGACTGAGGCATCGAGTGCACGGAGTGCGTCGGCGGTGATCCCTCCAGTGCCGTTCCCCACGTCGACGACGACTGAGATGTCGTCTTCAGACCGTGATTCTGTCTTGAACCACCGCTGACCCGCCTGTATGAGTGCGTGCTGGTGGGCATTCACAGCTGATCCGTCTGGGCTCCGTTCACCGTGGCCGTCCCATGAAGCCAACTCGACGGTCTGTTCGGCCATTCGCTCCGTGATAGTCGAGCGTCGTTCCTTGTCGAACGCCTGCCCAGACGGCGACCACAATTTCAACCCGTTGTCCTGTGGTGGGTTGTGTGAGGCGGTGACGACGGCGCCTGCATCAGCGCTCACACGGCCGACTGTCTGGGCCGCAGTCGGGGTCGCCACAACACCCAGATCGATCACATCAGTCCCAGATTCCATCCGCCCCGCGGCCAGTGCGTGGCTCAGGGCACGCTCCAAATCCCGGGCATCCCGGCCGATCACAACCGAGTCAGTGTCGACCCCGAGCCATTCCCCCTGTTCCACCTGTAGACGCTGTCGGGTGCGGAACCGCGGCTTGAATTCGTTTAGTTACACTCAGGGCAAATGTAGTATGCATTCCCTGTCCAACTCTGCCGAAGATCCATCTCGCTGTCGCACTCTTCACATACTTCTGATTCAGATTCAGATTCGGATTCGGATTCGGATTCGGGTTCGGGTTCTGAACTCATGTTACAGGAGTAGTGCATTCGCCTTTAGTTAAGCCCTATAGTAATAATTTCAATGCAAATTATGCTTAATGGTACTGGAAACTGAGGGATTAAAGCGCTGGACTCCAGTGGTGCCGAGATCAAGC
>JAQCMZ010000281.1 GCA_028274825.1 Haloferacaceae archaeon | reverse complement strand
GGGGGGCCGCCTCGGCATGCTGGCCCGTGTGTCTCGCCGGCCGCGACAAGCCGATCAAGCCGGTCTGTGTCTCGTTCGATGGCGTCATCAGTCCAGACGACCCGGTCGTTGCGGGCTTCACTCATTCCATGTGTGAGCACGTTAGCCTTATCTGAGCAGTTATATGGCTCCCCAGCGATTTGTACACCATATCAGGAAGGTCGTGGGTGACAACCGGATCATGCTCCCTGTAACAAACCACGAGCAGTTCGTCGTTCGGTGCTAACTGCGCAGCCAACTGATCAGAGGGTGTATTCCATCTAGCCGTCGGCAACAGCACAAGCTGACAGCGGTACGATTGATTGTCAATATCTCAATGTTGAGTACACGTGCTCTGGAACCACCCAGCCAGTTGATTACTCCCGACCAAAGACTCAGCTGAGTTCAAAATCAGCGAGAATAGGTCGGTGATCAGATGGAGGCACATCAGCTGATTCTCCCTCTGGAACGACGGTAACGACGCGGCTAACATTGAGTTTGGGAGTCACAAGAATGTGGTCGATTTGTGTGTTCGACACATCGTTGTGAGTCGGCGTGTCGTCATCGAATCCGACATATGTGGTAGCGGGGCCGCCGGTGTCCCCAGCGATACGCCTAGCGTCGTGGAGATCACGCTTGTCGGAAATCGATGCCGTCGCGTGGGTGAACGCTGGTGAGTCACGCGAACAATTAAAATCGCCAGCAACAACCGACTCGCCACCGACAGCAGACACTCGATCGCGGATTTGTGACACCCCTTTGCGCCTGGCTTCGTCTCCTTCGTGATCGAGATGAACGCTAAAGATCGTCACGGGAACAGTGCCCGACTGCGATGTGAGCGTCGCCCACGTACACCGCCGCTGATACGTGCTGTCCCACCCCGCTTGACCAGCAGGAGCGTCCGGTGGGGATAACCAGAAGTCGCCACTCTCCGCAAGTTCGAACCGATCTGACCGGTAGGCGATAGGCGTGTGTGGGAGCTCATCGTCTGCGGTAACCCACTCGTACGCAGGAAGCCCGCGTTTTAAATCCGACAATTGGTCAAGCCAGACTTCCTGAAACGCAATCACGTCAGGAGAGAGGCGCCGCAGTTCCGTGAGCACCCTGTCTTTGCGCTGAGGCCAGTCGTATGGCTCCTCATCGACTCCTTGATATCGAACATTATACGAGACGAGACGGATATCCCCTGAACTCGGAACAGGGGTTAGATCTGGGCCGGAGACAGTCATCAGAACTTATCAATCAGTCACCGTCGCGGCTGATGTCGTCGAGGCATCGAAATCCGCCGGTGTCGCTTCGCGAGCGACTTGACGTCCCTTTTCGACATCGACACCCGTGAGGATGGTAGCACCGACGATGAAAAATCCTGCGAGTGAACCGATCGCGAGCCGATTCGAAACAGCCGTGAGCCCGATGAGACCTACCGTCAGTGGAGCGATACTCGCCGAAATCGCGCTGATGACGGCGTAAAATGAGAAGAATTCCGCAGAGCGGTGCCGTGGGATCAGGGTCCCGAACAACGACCGGCTGAGCGCCTGAGTGCCACCTTGAACTAGTGCGACACAAAACGCGAGCGCAAAGAACTGCCACGCAGTTTGAATCCCAACAGCGAGGATCGAAACAGCGGTATATAGGAGCAGGCCAGCGAGAATTGCCCGCTTCGTGGAGAAGCGATCAGCCAATCGACCAAACAGGAACGCACACGGAATGCCGACGAACTGTACCATCGTCATCGCTCCTATCACGGCTGCTTGTCCGAGGCCGATATCGCTTGCGTAGGCGGCCGCGAGATTGATGATCGCCGTGATGCCGCTGGAATAAAAGAAGAATCCGAGTAAGAACACGAACGCTACGCGGTACCGCTGTATGGCTCGGTAGGTCTCTTCGAGGCGTTGAAACCCCGCGCGAACAGGTCGGGTGCTGATATCGGTGGGAGGGTCACCACGATCTGGCTCCGGAACGTACAGGAACAGCGGCAGTGCGAAAAGCGCCCACCAACAGGCGGCAACCAGTAACAGCGCCCGCGCCGCAGCGGCTTGATCGGCAAATCCGAACGTTGTAGGTGTTACCAGCACGATGGCTCCGGCAGCAAGTAACGTCCCACCGCCGATGTAGCCGAGAGCATACCCCGCTGTCGACACGCGATCAACTGTCTCGTTGTCGGTAATCCCCGGTAACAGCGAATTATAGAACAATCGGGCGGCGTTGAAGCCGATATTTGCGATGAAAAATAAAACCGCGACCAGCAGCCAGTCGCCCGCCCGGGTAACAAATAACAGGCCAGTCGCAAGTACTCCAAGACTGGTACAAGCGGCTAGGAATGCCCGACTACGCTCGAGATGGTCGGCAATAGCCCCAAGAACTGGAGACAACAGCGCGAACAGCAGATAGCTGAGTGCGACCGTGAATGACCAGTAGATGAGCGCACGGCCGGAAGTGAGAGATGCCCCAGCTACGGAAATAAAGTACGTTTGGACGATAACGTTCACGACAGTCGCGAACGCGTTATCACCGAAATCGAACAGCACCCAGCTCTGCCGCTCCCGTGTATCAAGTCCCAACAGCCTGAGTCGGTATTTATTTCGGTCGGTCACGGCTTTCGACCTCGGAACAGCTCACAATTCCGAACTGGTGAGCACTGTACGAGACTTGTCTGAATCATGTATGGAGATATGCCAGGAAATAGCTGATGCTGCGATAACGCCGTGATATACATCGAAATCCCGAATCAGAACACGAGGAACGGCACACCAACAGCGAAGATACAAAGCGAAATGACTTGCCCTTCAGTGAACGGACCGTATGTTGGCCGATGCGTGTACTGGCGGGTGAAGTCGTTGAGGAAGCGAACTACAGCGTAGCCGCACAGGTACACCACGAGCAACGCAATACTAGGCGCATTCCCGAGGAGTAAGTAGATGAGGAGACCACTAAACAGGCTAAACTGTCCAATCATCTCTACCAGCTGGCATGGAAAGACGCGGCCGTGTGGATTCGCTCCAGGTGAGAAGGCTTGGAACCCGTCGTGTTCGGTAAAGATGTGATCAGGGTACTCGACACCGACAGACGCGTGTCGCCCGTAGCAACAGCCGCCTGAGAAGCACCCAATACGGGTAAATCCGTTCGAGACAGCCAACTGCATCGCTGCTAAGGGCGCAATGACGCCGATATCAAGGCCAGCTCCGTAAGCCAACACCAATCCGACGGGCAACAGATACACTAACGCGTCTAGTGGATAGTTGCGTTCTTTTGTCGAGATGAGCCGTTCTTTGAGGTCGGTGTACGCGTTCTCATAGCCTATAACCACAACGACGAAAATCGCGGTGTAAACGACTACATCGATCGGCGCAATCACGGCCGAGTATACGAATATCAACACCAGCGATACGACTACACCCAGATTCAGAAACAACAGATACGGGTGGATATCGACACCGAGGAGTTCGATCTGGTGGGCCCAGCGAACGAATCTGTCGAACGTTCGGTTCAGATACTCCATAGGCCACCGATCCGGCTCTGGTATCGTGAGTAGGTGTTTCAGATACAGCCCAATATTTTTTGCTCAAACTGCGTTGTCCCGGCCATGGGCCGTCTCGCACTCACAGCAAAGAAAGCCGGATATGTGCCGTACTATTATTTGATGTATCTTATTTCTAAGTATACGCAGTTCAACTTGGGAGGGACTCCAGTTTGGGAACAGGACTGGGACGTTCTTTTAATTCTCGATGCGTGTCGGTACGACGTTTTCGACGAACTGTACGGAGACAATTCCCGGTTTACTGTTGACGCGACAATGTCTGTCGGAAGTGCGAGTCCGGAGTGGATGTTCAACACGTTCACTGACGCTTACAGCGATCAGATGGCCCGCACAGCCTATGTGACAGGAAATCCGTACAGCGCAAAATGTCTTGATAGAAGCGATTTCGCCCACGTTGAGGAGGTCTGGCAGTACCACTGGGACGAAACTCACGGGACCGTTCTGCCCGAGGTGCTATCGGATGAAGCCATCCGGGTGTGGGAAGACGAGCAGCCAGAGCGGATGATCGTACACTACATGCAACCGCACAAGCCCTACCTCACCGCTCCTGATACCGAGCCGATGGCGATTAACGATTTTACGTTCAATCTACTCCGTGTGTTCACGGCGCGGGCGCTCGGTACTTATCCTGATTTCAAGAAGGCTGAAGCACGGCGTGGTGAAATATCAGATGACAGACTCCGAGAGCTGTACGTTGAAAATCTGGAGTATGTCGTTGATACGCTTAATAAAACGATCCTGAAAGGTATCGACGCAGATATTGTCATCTCGTCCGACCATGGGGAACTCCTTGGCGAGGATGGCGTGTATCATCATCCGGCCTTCACCAGATACCCTGAGCTCCGGGAAGTTCCGTGGGTGGCCGTTGAGAGCGACACAAATGAGGGATATACGCCAACACGGCGAGGACAGCGCGAAGCCGACGAAGCGGTTGAAGAGAAGCTCGCGGATCTTGGCTACAAATGACTGGTAGATACCCTGAAGACGCCGGATCGCGATAATTCGATACTTGCTGGTGGGAAAATTTCGCCGTCGCAGGGAAAACGCGTGTGTATGACAATAACACGACAAGTCAGATATATACGTGAACACTCGTTATTAAATTCTAATTATATGATAGGTGGGGAGGGACGTGGCTCCAAGACGGAGACATCTGATAGCCATACTTCATACTCTCGGCAAACAGACGGTCGCACTGGTATCGAAGTGATCCCGGACAGCGCCCAGCGCCCGGACCTGTCGGGAATCCGGTCGGTTGTTGTGGTTGTGATCACGCTTTTTGTTGTCACTGCTGCGCTCGCCGGACCGCTGGGAACCGCCGCGGCGACGACCAACACTGGCGGCATAACCACAGATTCCGCCGAGACAGACGTAGCGTCGGGTGACTCAGTTGCCGGAATGCCCGGGCCCTCGGCGACTGGGTCACCGTCGGACTTGGCTGCCCAGCAGTCGAGTGCCGTAGAAATCCAAGACTGGAACGATCTCAACGCGATTCGAAACGATCTGGACGGCGGCTACGTGTTGGCGAACGATCTCAACCGGAGCACGCCGGGTTACGAGGACATCGCCGGCCCGAACGCAAACAATGGGTCCGGTTTTAATCCAATCGGATCTATAAACGATGGTTTCGCAGGGTCACTCGATGGCAACGGTCACACAGTATCGGGCCTTCGCATCGACCGCCCTAATGATGGAGCCGTCGGGTTGTTCGCCAACCACACGGGAACTATTGCGAACGTCACGCTCGAAGACGCTGAGATCACTGGCATGCGATACGTCGGCGGAATTGCCGGTGTCGCCTCCTTCAATTCTGCGGATGGTACGTTAGGCGGATTCGGAACCACCGCGAAGATTCGGAACTCATCAGTCGACGGTAAAATCATCGCCACGGGCAAATACGCTGGCAGCATCGCCGGAAGGGCCAGCCAAAAAACAACGATTGTCAACTCGACTGGGTTGGCGAACGTCAAGGCCAACAAATTCGCAGGAGGATTGTTCGGCGTCGCGTTGGACGTTTCAGCGGTGAGAGGCTCTCGGGCGGCAGGCCGCGTCTCAGCTCCTGACGGTCACGCGGGTGGCCTAATCGGGGTCACTAGAGCGGTCACCGTCCGAGACTCCGCGGCGACTGGAGACGTTGTGTCTTCTGGGAGCAAGGTTGGGGGGCTCATCGGATTCATGGACACCGGCCAAGTCATCGACTCGTTTGCGACTGGCGACGTCACCGGTGACAGCGAAGTTGGCGGTCTCGTCGGTCGGAATAGAGGAAATATCGACCGAGCGTACAGTGTCGGCTCCGTAGATGGGGACGGACAGGTTGGTGGGTTAGTCGGCGACGATAGCGACTCCGGCGGACGCGTTATCGGAACGACACAGAGGTCGTACTGGGACGTAGTCAACTCCACGCAGGACTCGTCGGCCGGCGGAGTCGGTCTCACGACCGCCGAAATGACAGGTCCTGGCGCCCTCGAAAACATGAGTGGCCTGTCCGGGAACACATGGATCGCGGGCGGCCCTGGCGAATACCCCGATCTTCAGAGATTCGACGACGGCTCGAGCCGACAGATCGAGGACTGGAACGATCTCGACGCTGTCCGGAACGATCTGGACGGTGAGTATACTCTGGCGAACGATCTGAACCAGAGCACCCCGGGCTACGAGGGTGTCGCCGGACCGAACGCGAATAATGGATCAGGCTTCGAGCCCATCGGAAGCGGCACGAACGGATTCACGGGATCCTTCGACGGCAACGGCCACGTGATATCGGGACTCATCATTAACCAAACAGAGTCCGGACAGCCGGAGTACAACCGGGGGCTGTTCTACAACCTCTCGGGAAGAGCGACCAATCTCGGACTCGAAGATGTCGATATTACCGGTGGTATAAATGTTGGCGGACTTGCGGGATACACCGGCACCCAATCAGATTCCGGGACCGTAACGATTCAAAATGTGTCGGTCCAGGGTGAGATCCGTTCTCCCTTCGGGCCCGCCGGTGGCATAGTCGGAATGGCAGACTCCAGGACAACGATTATCAACTCAACGACAGCGGTTGAGGTCGACTCCGACGACAACGTGGGTGGGTTGATTGGTTTCGCCCGGAACACGAACGTACGCCGCTCACAGGCGACAGGTCATATCTCAGCTCAGGGCGCTGTCGGGGGCCTGATCGGGTCTACCAACAATGTGAGCGTCCGAAACTCTTCGGCGGCCGCGGATATCGCCGCCTCCGGGCCATATGCCGGCGGCCTCATCGGGTACCAAGGCGCACAAAGCGAGATTGTCGACGCATACGCGACGGGGAACGTCTCCGGGACCGACTCCGTCGGTGGTCTTGTCGGAGGGTTCAGCGGCGTCCTCGATCGGACGTACGCCACCGGTGAGGTGACCGGCGACAGATGGGTCGGAGGGCTTACCGGCCGAATATCTGACCCCAGCGGTAAGCACACGGTGCGAGACTCGTACTGGAACACCGAAACGACCGGACAGAACGACTCGGCCAACGGCACGGCCCTCACCGCCGCCGAGATGACCGGCGACGACGCCCGCGAGAACATGGAGGGGTTCGATTTCGAGAACACGTGGGCCGTGCCCGGATCCGACTCCTACCCGGTTCTCGCCTTCCAGACTGAGGAGCAGGAGGTCACGTTCGGGGTCACGCCGACACAGCCGTCCCCCGGCGAGCCGGCTACCTTCGACGCGACGGCGTCAGCGGCTAATGCGTCGATCACCGCATACAACTGGGCGTTCGGCGATGGGGCGACCGATAGCGGCGCCGTGGTCAACCACACGTACGACCGCACGGGGAACTTCACCGTCGAACTGAACGCAACCCTCAGCAACGGCACCACGCGAGCTGTCACGAGGACCGTCACCGTCACTCCGGAAGAGGTACTGATCGTCGACGCTACTGGTACAGAGGGCAACTTCACCGCGATCGAGCCGGCAGTCGCCAACGCCTCGGACAATGCGAGAATCGTCGTCAGGCCCGGAGAATACGCGGAGACAGTCGACATACGCAAGAACGTAACGCTTGTCGCCCCCGACGGTGCCGAAGTACGGAAGCCGGCGACTAGCCCCGGTGGGTTCGATATCGAGGCTAGTAGTGTGGCCCCGTCGATCCGTGGATTCACCGTCAACGGTTCCCAGACTGCGGTGCGGGCGGTCAACACCGACGGCGCCTGGTCGGTGGCGGACCTCCGAGTCGTCGACGGCCGTGAAGCGGTGTCTGCGAGCCGCTCAACCGGCGATTGGTCAGTGGTTGGCGTCAGCCTCCGACGCGACAGCCGTCGCGGAACCGCCGGCGTCACCGCCCGCAACGCTGTAGGCAACTGGTCAGTCGAGAACAGTCGGTTCGTCGGCGTTTCCGAAGGGGGCGTTGTCGCGACTCAGGCCACCGGGGACTGGCGGGTCCAGAATGTAACGGTCCAAGATACTCAATACGGTATCAACGCAAGGCAGACGAACGGTAACTGGACAGTCACTGATAGCCGTCTCACCGGCGCAGACATCTCAGTGAATGCGATCGACAGTGAC
>JAQCMZ010000255.1 GCA_028274825.1 Haloferacaceae archaeon | reverse complement strand
AACGGCCGCTGAACGACTCGGTCGGTCGGACGATGCTGCGATGCCCGACCCGGTCGATAGCCCCACGAGTGATGATACGGGGGGTTCGACCTGATGAGACACTCTTCTGGTGTCGTTAACGGAACGGATGAGTTTCATAATGTCCCTCTTTGGGGCGTGTTGGTCGCCGTTGCTACTCCGGTCCCACTGACAATCGGTCTCGGAATCGGGTATGGGCTTCTCAGCGGCACCCAAGCAGGGGACCTTGGACCACTCGTAAACAACCTCGCTTACGGAGCTGCCTCTCTGGCCGTCCTTCTAGGCCTACATACAGCATTGTCAAGCAGCCAGCGTGCGACAGTCTTCAGATTCACCCGTCCGGGACGAACTGAACTGTTGTGGACGGGCATCTTCTTTGTAGTCGGGATAATCGTGTTTCCTGTTGCGACAATACTGGCCGAACTAGCAGGTGCGCCGACACTTGGCGGCTTCAACTACACGCTGGGAGACACGCCCGCGGTCTTGGCTGTGTTTTTCGGTGGGGTCCTCGTTGCACCGCTGGCAGAAGAGGTGTTATTCCGGGGGCTGCTGCTCGGGCGTCTACTAGAGGGTGGTAGGTCCCCGCTGCTGGCTGGTGGCGCGACGATTATCTTCTTCAGTGTCATCCACTTCCCGCTCTGGGGGCCGGCAGGTGTTGTCGGGATTGCAGTCTGGTCAGTGCTCCCGACCGTGCTCCGGCTTCGTTTCAACAATCTCACCGGCGCTTGGCTGCTTCACTTACTGAACAACATCTGGAGTAACCTGATTATTGTCGGACTTGGATTCGTATGAGATACCGGTTGGCGATGCTCTGTTGAATCCGACGACAGCACGGGGGTCACGATAGCTGAAGGACCGATTCGGTTCTCTTCACTGTTGGTGTGCTGGGTTAATATCCGATGCTGTCCCCCCTTTGACTTCTCTAGCAGGATTGCCTCTCAGGAACCTCTTGATAGCGACACTATATCGTCCTTATTACGACGCGATCACCGATGGCTTCTGCGGATTCAATAGGATAGACTGATCCGACCAGCTGGTTTGTAGAGCTTCTGTGCGAGATACGCGCGCTATATCCAACACACCATCTGTGGCATCTACGAAGGAAGTCAACAGAGCCACTACCGATTTATACTCTTCTGTATGGGATAACTGATCTCAAAATGCGCCGAGAAGGGACTAGTATTCGGGTTATCTGATAAATTATCTCACCGTACACGAGAACATAGCTGAGGATGGCTCCACTCACGTCGGGATATATGCCTGAGTGTCAAAAATCCACCAAGATATCCGGCAACGGATCACACCAGCTCAACCAGCGTAGCAATACCCTGTCCGAACCCAATACACATCGTACAGAGTCCATACCGTCCGCCACAGTCCTCCAGTTGGGCGGCGAGTTTCCCCAGCAGTACGCTGCCAGTCGCACCGAGTGGATGGCCGTGGGCTATCGCACCGCCCCAGACGTTGGTCTGCTCCCAGTCGGCGCCGGTTTCTGCCAGCCACGCAAGGATAACCGACGCGAAGGCCTCGTTCACTTCGAAGCGGTCGATATCCTCGATATCGAGGTCATTCTGATCAAGGATCTCGCGCGTTGCCGGAATTGGCCCGGTCAACATTGTCTTCGGGTCGACGCCGACAACGTGCGTGTCGACAATACGGACCATCGGGTCCCAACCGTGTGTCTCGCAGGCGGACTCCGACGCGACCAATAGCGCCGACGCACCATCGACGATACCCGAGGAGTTGCCCGCGTGGACGACACCCTCGCCCTCCTCGCGGAACACGAGCGGGAGATCCCCCAGCGTCTCGACGTCGGTCTCTGGCCGCGGGTGTTCGTCACGCGCAACGGTGACCGCGTCACCGTCGACCGTTGTCTCGACGGGAACAACCTGACTGTCGTACTTCCCGGAATCGGCTGCCTGCTCCCACCGCATCTGGGAGTCGACAGCGATCGTGTCTACGTCGTTCCGGGTGAGTTCCCACTGGTCGGCGATGCGCTCGGCCCCCTCGCCCTGTGAGGTCAGCTCGTCGAAGTACTCGAAGTACGTGTCGGTCACGTTCTGGGGGTCGGCGTAGCTGTGCTCCGACGAGGCCGTGTCACTCGCCATCGGAACGCGCGTCATGTGCTCGACACCGCCCGCGACGAGCACATCATGCATCCCGCTACGGATCTGTCCAGCCGCAAAGTTCACGGCCTGCTGCCCAGAGCCACACATCCGGTTGAGCTGGACGCCTGGAACACTGTCTCCCCAGCCGGCAACCATCGGCGCAATCCGCCCGATGTTGCTGCCCTGCTCGCCCACAGGGGTCACGCAGCCGTAGAGTACATCTTCGACGTCCTCGCTGCCGTCGAACCCGTTACGGGCTTCAAGCGCACGGAGGGGTTCGGCTGCGAGGTCCTGCGGGTGCGTGTCGCGGAACGACCCGTCACGGCTCCCGAGCGGTGTTCGAACCGCGTCAACCACGTACGCGTCTTCCATGACGAGCAGATTCACGTCGCCCGGTCTTTACCCTTTAGGAACTCACAGGTCATAACCCGACGTTGAGCACCCAGACTTCGTTGCCAGCCCGTAGACTGCGATCCCGCCAATTCACCCGCAGAGAGCGTCAGTTTTGTCCGACGCACCAAAGTCCATGTCAA
>JAQCMZ010000243.1 GCA_028274825.1 Haloferacaceae archaeon | reverse complement strand
GGGGCGTACTGGCAGTGGAACGACCACGAGTGGATACCCGCCGAGTATGGGGAACAGTCGTGGTCGCTCGACCAACCCAGCGTCAGCAAACCCGCAAGTTCACAGCCGGGGTAATCAACTGGTTGGATTACCCACGGAGGAATCCTCGCGCTTCAGCGCGGGGAGGAGGTCAAGCGAATGACTGGGCTCATCGAGGCACCATCGAGTCGCGATGTGAGCGACGCACTCCTGCGAGAACAGCGATCAGCTCCGACCGTACAGACGCTCGCTCGCGTCTGTGAGATCCAGCCGAAGGACGTTCCAATCCTCGTGCTGGCGTTTGAACACCGTGATCACGACCCGACTATTCTTACGAACGACGAATCCTTCGCCGAGCTGGAGCCAGCAGTGCACTCACTCCCTGAAATCACCATCGAACACGTTTTCTGACAGCGCCCACTCCCGCTACGGGAGCGTCTCCTCGACGACCACGTGATCGTATGATTCGGACACCATATATTGAAACCGACGGGGATATTCGGTATCAATATGGAGTGTCCTGCGTGTGGCGGCCCTGTCACGATGGAAGTGGGGCCAGACTATCCGCTCTCCGCATCGGTGGCGGATGCACTGCTTGCTGCTGACGAAGACGAACAGATCGTCATCGCCCGCAATTGCTGGGCGTGTGGATGGCGTGAGGAGCGGTCAGTGTCCATCGACTCGATCGAGACAACCAAGGGAGACGCCCACGCTGTCGAGCGAGCCGCGCTTCTCGACGACATTATGGACGAGGCTACGGCGATTGACGACCTCACGACGCTCGAAGACACCCTCGCTGAGGTTCGCCGTCAGCGTCGTCTCAAGACTGCTGGAGCCGACGCAACTGACGACGTCGACAGTGAGTGAGTAACTAGGGGTATTAGGCTCGAAGGGGATCCCTACAGCTGGAGCCGTCTCCAGAACGCGTTGCATTCTGGTTGCGGATGAGCCGTTTTGTGTCTCGGTAGTCCTGTGGAGGACGTCAAGTAGCGGAGCCATCCTCGAGAACGGCAACGACATCGGGGAGATCGAAGAGACGGAGATCATCACGCTCGTCTGCGGCTTCTTCGACGGCGGGGGTGAATCCGGAGCGGCTGAACAACGTGAATTCATACGTGGGCTCACCACCCCCTGTGGGTGTCCAGTCGATATGCTCCACGTCGTCTTCGAGATCTGCAAGCACAGCATACCCGAGGGGGGTGTTGGTGAATTTCACTTCACCAGCAATCAGGGTTGCCCCGTCGGTCGGCGCGACGAGATCCACCTCCCTGTGTTTGTACCACCACTGGGTTGGCACTTGTGTGAGCTGGTAGTCCGGATACAGCGCCGGCACCGCCTGGTGACAGAGCGACTCAAACGTTTCGCTGACAAAGTCGGGGAGTTCCGGTTCGATGTGCTCTGCGTAGGCGTTCTTCCCGTAGAGTTCGTACTGTCCCGCGCGCCCGTAGAGATAGCGAAAGTAAAACCGGAAGACGGGATCCCGAATCCGGTATCGTGTCCGCTTGCTGCGTGCCGGATCGGTAAGCGCCGGGTGGTGTGTCTCGATGATGTCGAGCGTTTCCAGCCGGTCGAAGTAATACGACGTGTTGGTGCTTGCAATACCGGCGTCTTGGGCGATCTCGTTTCGACGACGGTTCCCACTGGCCATCGACTCCAGCACGGAGAAATACGTGTTCACCTCAGTGAGCTCCATTTGCAGGACGGTTTCGGGCTCGTCGTGGAGTGGGCCATCCGGATCGTACAACAGCCGCGTGATGTTCTCGCCGAGGCGCTGTGATGGGTCGAGCGGGCTGAGATATCGGGGGGTGCCGCCGAAGACGCCATAGACGAACACTCGTTCTTCGGGAGTGTACGTCGGCACGAACGCGTGGATGGAGCGAAACGGGAGCGGGGTGAGTTCAAGACGGCCATTCGGTGTCTGGGACACCCGCCCATAAAGTGGTGCCCCACCGTCAAGAACGTGGGTGTGCATCATGCCGATCGCAGAGCCCGTGAGTACGAGCGTTGCCTGGCTCTCGTCGACAGCCGTATCCCACAGATGTTGTATGACCGACGGGAGCCCCTCATTCGAGTCGATAAGATACGGGAATTCGTCGATAACGATGATGGCGTCTCGCTCCGTGAGGTACCCCAAGAGCGGCTCCCACTCCGCTTTGAGAGCCGTGATATCCGGATACGTCCTCGCTGCTGCTTCGACGAACCGCCTGAGCTGCGTCGTCGCTGTTCCCTGGACCGCCTGATAATACACGGCGTCGTCACGATCGACGATCGATCGACGGACGAGTTCGCTTTTGCCGATCTGGCGACGTCCGTAGATGATCGCGAGTTCCGCAGCGTTACTCTCATACAGGGTCCGTAACCGGTTGAGTTCATCGAGACGATTGACGAACTGCTCCATGCTCGCAGTTGTTATGGGAGCTACATATGCACTCCGAAGTTAGAGGACAGACAATAATAGTTTGAGCTATAATAGGTTGAACTCTACTATGGGTGATGCAGTGAACCCCACAGTAGTCTCAACTCCCATGGAAGAAGGTTTTAGCAGATTGGGCGAGAAGCCCCCACTCTCAAAGAGCGACCGGATCGGAGCGAGTAGGGTGGGGATGAATCGTGGACCCGCTGTTAGTGCCACTCATTGCGACCTAACGAAAAATGAGGTCGTCGGAAAACATCGGGCGACGGTCCGTGGACTCCGACTCGGACTCTTCGGTATCAACCTGCTCTTCGGCCAGCTCGTGCCAGCCTCGGGCCACCGTTTCGATGGACTGGCCGGTCGCGTCAGCAACATCTTCAGCAGTCACGACGTGGTCGGGGTCCACCATCTCACTCAGATACGGTCACTGGCGCAAGTAAAAGACTTCGAATATTGGGTCGGCAGATGCTGCGCGGCGTGGAGCACGAGATCAGCAGCTGCGGATGACATCCTCCCTGTTGCATCGGTGAGTTCCCCGAGGATGCTTTCGGGAACGTGAATATCGTACGCCACAAGGAGTGTTTTGAGGGGGTCTGCGCCAGACGGAGCGTTTGGACGGCCATCAACAACGGGGAGTGCCAGATTCAACAGTACGTTCGTGTCAACAACGGCGACGGCTTGCTCCGACATCGTCAGGCGTGTGAGTCGTCGTCCGGCGGATCAGATGACTGAGAGTCTGTCCATCCAGGAATCTCGCCATCGTAGAAGACATCATCACTCGGGAGGCTGTCGTCGAGGTGGGGTTCGGCGGGTGTCCGGTCGATCGATTCTTGCAGAAGTTTCATTCGGAGTGCCTCCTCACGGCCAAGGACAGCTTCGACGGTGTCGTACCCGACACGGTCGTTGTAGTAGGCGTCGCTGAGCCGCCGCCGGAACTCCTCGTCGGTCGCGAGCTCCGCAAGTTCGTCTTCCAAGGCATCAATGAGGAGTCGCGTTCGAGAGATATCGAGAATCTCGACGACGCCGTCGGCGCGCTCGACGAGGGACTTCGGGGCGTTGAAATCAACGCGGGTTTTCTCTTCAGCCATTCAATTATGTGTAGGTTCTACACATACGTAGATGCGTCGCCACTGGTGCTGTTGCTCCCCTCCCCATCCTCGAAAAGCTCCGCTTTTCCGTTGTGGTTCGAGACGCTCCGCGTCTCATCATCACGAGAGACGTATGTCTCTCGAACGACAGCGAGAGCTTCGCTCTCACCGTGCCCCTGAAGCGCGAGGATTCCTCCGTGGTGAGTTGGCGCTCGATCCGACCGTCGCCTCGGCCCAAGTACGATCGGAACTGTGGGTTTTTATTCTCCGCGTCGACGCCGCCGAACAGACGAAACGAGGGGTGTCTCTGAGGGTGATCAAAACCAGTCGGTAACGATTGGTCGCGAACACCGTCGATCGGACGTATCCAAGTGGGGCAGAACAGACGAAACGAGGGGTGTTCGTCCACACCGCGGGCCGGCTTCTGCTCTTGTCCGTGCGCAGTCGCTACCTCCTCGACCTCATCACGACCAGCTGGTGTGCCCAGCGTCGAGATCGAATCGTCGTCACCGAAAGCAAGGATCGACGAGCGCATGTCGACGACGTCGGCAGCTAGCCCCTCGCCGAGGGGCTCCGTCACATTGTATCCGCAGTATTTGTGATCGCTGTGGACGAGCGTATTAGGCTCGAATGGGATCTCTACAGCAGGAGCCGTCTCCAGAACGCGCTGCATTCTGGTTGCGGATGAGCCGTTCGGTGTCTCGTTAGCACAATCCAGATTCGACGATCCGAATTCAATCCACGCTGTGGTGACATCCTCGCCCGCCGTGAACGGCGGGGCTTCCACCGCAGGTGGAATACCAGCAACGTGCTGGATTGAGGTTTCAAGACGTGTGCGCGTCACCGGTCTCTGGCTCCGCCCCCGCTCCCACTGCTGGTGAGCTAGACGAAACCTTGTCATCGGAAGCCCGCCTTTCGGACGGGAGTCCCTCGCTCGGTGACGTGTCTTCGTGGGCCTGCCACTGGCCCCCATTCTGTGGCGAGTCATCGCCTGCCGATTTCCAAGGCAGGCTCTCTCCCCACGGATTCAGCCGATTGGCTATGTTCGCTGCTGCGTTCAAATC
>JAQCMZ010000242.1 GCA_028274825.1 Haloferacaceae archaeon | reverse complement strand
CCCTTCCGATTTCAAGAAGGACCTTCCGAACTTCGGCAAGGGACAAGCCGTCGTGAAAGCTCCGGACGTCGAGGCCGTTGAAGTGAAGGGCCTCCCGTACTGCGTCACCCGCCACGGAAACTGACGAAGTCGGCGTGCGGGACTGGGATCGGTGTGTATTTGGGTATGATGCGTTCCGGAACGCTGGGTCACACGATCTGATCGCATGTACTGAGCGACCGGAGTCTTCGTGACTGCTGGTTACTACACGTTTGAACTCGTTCAATAGCAGAATACACTGAGAAACCGGAATTGCGAACTGACTGCGAGAGTCCCTTTCAACCTTCCAAGATGTTCGAAATGTCGCACAAAACGTAGCGAGAATACAGGAGGCGAGAGCCAACTATTCCAAAATCAATAGTATTTCAAAAGATGGATACATCCTATTGAGATATGTATGACCTCACTGGGTTTCAGCGTGATCTACTGTACGTAGTTGCTGGCCTCAAGGACCCGCACGGACTCGCAATCAAAGACGAACTCGAGGACTACTATGAAAAGGAGATTCACCACGGCAGACTGTATCCGAATCTCGACACACTTGTCGAGAAGGGACTCGTTGAGAAAAGCCAGCGCGATCGGCGAACCAACGAGTACACCACCACTCGTCGAGGGGCCAGAGAGATCGAGGCACGGGTAGAGTGGGAACGTCAGTACGTCGACCACGACAACTGATTGGCCCCATCGTAATCGAGAGTAGAGAGCTCCGTGGCGCGGTTGAAATCCTGTTCTTCCGACGTAATATCGGATGGAACAGTTGGTCGCTGAAGAGTGCGTATCCGTCACGCAGTCCCGTCCACAGACAAAGAGAATGAACGCTTCAGACTATTCGTAATAACTGACGCGCTCAACAACTTCCGCGAAGGCGACATTCTCGCGTACATCGGTAATCTCGATCATCACACGCTCGGTCTGTTTCGTGTCGGGAGCAATAACGATGAACCCGCGCTCAACGCGCGTGATACCATCGCCTTGGTCGCCAATGTCTTCAATTTCGACAGTACGTTGTTCGCCCTTCTCGACAGGTGGCGTCTGTGGCGCTTGCTCCGGCTCTGGGGTAGCGTCAGTGTTGGTTGTCTCATTGGTCACGGGTGCTGGCAGAACAGCCACACGGTAGGTCTCGTCCGCCTGTAGCCGCCCCCAAGACGGACCTCTTGCTCTGGCACCTCAACTACATATGACCCATCGCGCTCCTCAACCTTCCCCGAGAACAGACACTGAAGTTCTTCTGACTCATCAACAATCTTCTCCAGAAGAGCGATAGATATAATATAATAAAATGTTAATTATTAAATGTCACATACTAGTGTGGCAAGTGATAGCATGAAGGGAATTCAGGACGGAGTCGCGGTCGTTACCGGTGGTGGATCGGGTATCGGCCGACAGTCGTCGCTTCGATTCGCCGACGAAGGCGCGAAGGTCGTCGTCGCCGACATCGACGCGGACGGCGGCCACGAGACAGTCGAGATGATCGAGAGTGACGGCGGCAACGCGACGTTCGTCAAAACCGATGTCACCAATTCCGACGACGTAGCCGCGATGGTACAGACGGCGCTCGACGAGTACGGCGGACTCGACTTCGCACACAACAACGCTGGTATCGCAGACGAGGGCTCTCGTCTCGCCGAGTACAGCGAAGACGAGTGGGATCGGATGATCGACATAAATTTGAAAGGAGTCTGGCGGTGTCTGAAAGCCGAGATACCGGAGATGATCGAGCGCGGTGGCGGTGCCATCGTCAACACTTCATCTGTTGCCGGCGTGAGCGCGAACGGCGGTGCGCACTACGCGGCCAGTAAACACGGCGTTATCGGGCTGACACGGCGGGCGACGGTTGACTACGCGGACGATGGAATCCGGTTCAACGCCGTCTGTCCGGGTGTCATCGACACCCCGATGGTTCAACAAGCAAGCGAGGACAATACGGAAGAACTGGAGCGTATCAAGGCTGGTATTCCTGCAGGACGCCTTGGGGATCCAGAAGAGATAGCCGACACTGTCGTTTGGCTGTGCTCCGAGGAGTCTTCGTACGTGATGGGGCAGCCGATAATTGTCGACGGTGGGTTGCTGGTACAGTAGAACCGGCCAGCAACTGATACCGGAGGTGTTGCCGAGACAGTTCTTTCGCTTCCAGTAGGTGCGATTCTCGTCTTGTCGGTTGTTGCGGGAGGAAGCGGGAGTGTTCTTGGCCTGCGCGGCGAGTACCGTGCTTGGCTGGTGAGCGCGCTCGCACTTCCCGCGCTGTTGAGCCTGTTGGTCGCGCTCTTGCTGTATCCGACTATGTATCCGCCAACCGGCTTGACGGTCCGAGAGGCAGTCGTCTCGCCACTCGCGCTGAACCTCGTGACGATCCTCGGATTTCCGGCGCTTCTCCTCGTACTGTGGTATTTCAACTTCCTCTACGGCGTGTTTAGCGGTCCGATCGAGGGAGAGGGATACAAAACATGAGTCTTCGGCGGGCCATGCCCGTTCTTCGAAGGTTGGAACACAGAGACGGGTGACGCGATTCAAAGCCTCAGCTAGCACAACCTACGTCCCGAAACTGGATGGAAAAACTGACAAATATTGGACTTACTAATCAATCAGAAGTCCCTTAACTAATCAGTTAGTAATGTAGCGTGAGAATGGAAACGGAGACTACAGACGAGATCATCGCAGCGACCGGTCGGGCGATGTGCGGATACGGCTACGCCGATCTCACGATGCAGCGTATCGCCGAGGAAGCGTCGATGACGACCGCTGCTATTCACTACCATTTCGACACGAAGGCGGAGCTGCTGAACGCCTTCCTGGATGACCTCATCGATCGATTTGAGGCGCGCTTGGCCTCTGACGCAGAGGACCCCCGCGAACGACTCGAGACGTTCCTTAATGCCGTTTTTAATGTTTCACAGAACGGTGACGACCTCTCGGTTGCGCTGATGGAGATGAAAGGACAAGCTCCGCATCAGGACGCGTTTCGGAAGCGGTTCCTCGCGCTCGACGAGGTGATGCGTTCGGTCGTCGCGACTGCTGTCAGCGACGGCATCGAAGCTGGATACTTTGAGGATTCTGATCCCAACGCAGTCGCCCGCCACGTCGTCACGACGATCAACGGCGCCCATGTTCGCACTGTCACGCTTGGCGAGGGCTCTGATGTAACCCGCACGGTAATCGAGGGGTACCTCCAACTCCAACTCGGTTGGGCACCAGGGTCGGATTCGGAGGTAGTCGCGTGAGCCTGTTCAAGGGTCAAGAGGAACTGAATCTCACCGAGGGTGGCATTGTCAAGCCACTCCTGTTCCTTTCGCTGCCGATCGTCGTCACGAACCTGATGCAGACCGCCTACAACTTAGCCGATACCTTCTGGCTGGGTCAGTACTCGACGGAGGCGCTGGCGGCTATCTCCTTCGCGTTCCCGATGGTGTTCCTGCTCATCTCGCTCGGGATGGGCCTGTCGGTGGCCGGCAGCGTGCTCGTCGCTCAACACACCGGAGCCGAGGAGACCGAGAAGGCCGAGTATGCGGCCTCGCAAACTGTATCGTTCGCGTTCATCGCCTCAGCTATTCTCGGTGCAATTGGCTATCCATTCGTCCGAGAGTTTCTTAGATTTCTCGGTGCGTCGCCCGATGTCCTCCCGGGAGCCACCGCGTATATGCAGGTAGTTGCGCTTGGCCTGCCGTTCATGTTCGGATTCTTTGTGTTTATATCGCTGATGCGCGGCGCGGGCGACACCATCACGCCAATGCTCGTCATGTTCGGGACGGTCGTCATCAATGTCATCCTCGACCCGTTCCTAATCAACGGTTGGACGGTCGGACCGCTCGCATTCCCCGAACTTGGCATCCAAGGAGCCGCTATCGCTACTGTCTTTTCGCGTGGCCTAGCGATGCTCGTCGGGGTCGCGATTATGCTGTCGGGAACACGAGGTATACAGATTAATATCGCTGATATGAAGCCTGATCTCCAGTACCTCCGGAAGATTCTACAAATCGGCATTCCGGCATCGATTGAGGGGACTGGCCGTGCACTTTCGATCAACGCTCTACTGATCGTAGTTGGGCTATTCTCGACGTCCGTCGTCGCTGCGTTCGGCATTGGGACGCGGGTCTTCTCTGTTATCTTCCTCCCCGCGATCGCTGTTGCGCGCGGGGTTGAGACGATGACCGGTCAGAACGTTGGGGCTGGAAAGTACGACCGCGCCCAGGAGGCAAACTACGTCGCCGCAAAAGGATTGTTCGGCGTCCTTGGCGTCGCCGGCGTGGCCATCTTCTTCGTCCCGACGCCGATCGTCTCGGTCTTCACCAACGACCCGGCCGTCCTCGACACCGGCGCAGAGTTCCTGCGGTACGTCGCACTGTCGTTCGGATTCATCGGGATCCAGCGGGCGTTCACTGGTGGTTTCCGCGGCGCCGGCAAAACACTGATTGCTGCCGTAATCTCCGTCACTACGCTTGCCGTCATCCGACTCCCCGTCGCATACGTAGCCTCCCAAGGCGTGCTTCCGATGGATCTGTGGTTCCTCGGACAACCTGACGTCCGCGGCATCTGGATCGCATTCTTCGCCTCGAATATCGCTGGGGCGGTCATCGCTTGGCTGTGGTTCCGACGTGGAACTTGGCGTGAGGGTGACGTTCGTGACATGCCCGAACAGAATCAGGGGCGACTGGAAGACGATCTTGATCCAGCGACTGGTGACGATTAGCTGTATCTAGGCGGTAAGCCCCCGTCCTCAAGGAGCAACGCAGGCCGAAGGCCGAGTAGCGGAGTAGGGCGGGGATACACCGTCCCCAGAAATCGAAGATTTCTGGTGTGCGAACGAATCGCGCCGCGATTCGTCAACGCCGTCATCGGCTTTCAGACACTGTTCTGTTGTTGGCCCACAAGCCACGGACAGACTACTTTCACCCTGGACGGCAAACGTTGAACTCACAGTCAGTCCTCGCTTGAAATGCGTGGAATGAACTACAACTACAGGTATCGACTCAAGCCGACCGAAAGCCAGCGCCAGACGCTGGACTATCATCGCGATACCTGTCGACAACTCTATACCCACGCCCTGTACCGTTTCAACCAGATTCTCGAAGACACGGGGACGGTCAAACAGCGCGTGTGAACAATCCGTGACGAGCTTCCCGACCTCAAAGACTGGTGGGACGCACTCACCGACATCTATTCGAAAGTGCTCCAACTCACGGTCATGCGGATTGCGAAGAACATTAAGGCGCTCGGGAAGCTCAAAGGACAGGGGTACAACGTCGGTGAACTTCACTGGAAGTCACCACGCGAGTTTCGCAGCTTCACGTACAACCAGTCTGGCTTCGAACTCAACAAGAAGGGTGGCCAGACCCTGCTGTCTCTCTCGAAACTCGCGGCCATCCCTCTCGGAATTCACCGACCTTTGCCCGATGACGCCACAGTCAAAGAAGTCACACTGAAAAAAGAGAAAACGGGCGAGTGGTTCGCCATCTTCGGTATCGAGATGGACACAGCGCCGCCAGCTAAACCGTCACTGGACGAGATCGAGGCCCAAAACATGGTCGGCATCGACGTGGGTATCCTGAAGTATGTCCACGATACAGACGGCACAGCGGTCGTATCTCTCGATCTCTCCGACGAACGTGAGAGGCTCGAACGAGAACAACGGACTCTCTCGCGGAAAGCATACGAGTCGAACAACTGGGAGAAACAGCGGCAGCGGGTAGCTGAGTGTCACCGTCGAATCAAGCGCAAACGGCGTGACTTCCTCCACAAACTCTCGGCATACTACGCCCGAGAGTACAATCCTGTCGCGGTCGAAGACCTGGATACGAAGGAACTGCTCGAATCACCGGGCAACAGCCGCAACACAGCGTCAGCGGCATGGAATACGTTCTCGTCGATGCTGGAAACAAAGTGCGAGCGGGAAGGCACGCACTTCGTGGAAATTGAACCGGCAGGGA
>JAQCMZ010000239.1 GCA_028274825.1 Haloferacaceae archaeon | reverse complement strand
CGGGGTCAAGCCCCGAGGCTTCCTGTTTCCACGACGCGGTTTATAGATTCCACGGGGAATCCACAGGGAGTGCAGTCTCCACAGGCGTGGATTCGGTCGCTCCCCGACCTCCTTGGTGGCGACGGTAGAGCGTCTGACCGTCCGTGTTTTTGGAGTTGAACCCAGAGGCAACTGATGCCGTCACAATTGGTCGTGTCGTGTGTTTCGAATTACTTATCTGCTTCAGGAGCTGTCGGCTTCACGGGGTCAAGCCCCGTGGCATTCGCCTCAACCGCCTGTAAAATGATAGTTGAAACTATCCGGGTTTCATGCTGATTACTGCGACTAGTTTCATCGACGCTGTCGAAAGACACTGGTTCAGCAGTTCCGATGACCGGGGGGAATCGTCGCAACGGGGATGACTCGCAGTAATGATTAGTCACTGGCAGTTTTCACACGGATTGAAGCGCCCATGAAGGAGACGGATTCTGTCGCAACAGGAACGGATGAACCCGTATTCGACGGGCCCACACCGGGAGAGATATGCTATCGGCTACAGATATCGCGTCAATTTATTTCCCTATGGTTTTAACGACTCCTGTATCTAACACGCTCACGTATGCAATTGGATTCACTTCGCGTAGAAAACTACCGGAGTATTGATGACTCTGGGTGGGTGGCGGTAGACAATCTCACCTGCTTTATTGGAAAGAATGAATCCGGCAAGACGGCCTTCATGCAGGCTGTCGAAAAGCTGAATCCCTTGTATCAGGAGGGAGATTACTCTGCGTACGATGATTACCCCCGAGAGGAGTGGTCCTCGTACAGCGACCGTCACGATGATGACCCCGATGATGTCGTGACGGCCCGATTCCATCTCGACAGCGACGATATCGCAGCGATAGAGTCTGTCCACGGGCAGGGAATCGTCCAGGGCTCGGAAATGACCGTCAGTCGGGATTACCAGAATAATTTGTCCTGGGACCTGCAGCTAGACGACTCTGCCTGTCTAAACCACCTGATCAACGAATACGAGCTTCCCGACGAGCTAGAGTCAGCACTTTTGAGTACGTCATCGGTGTCAGAGTTGCGCGAAAATGAATCACGGGAGCGGTTAGAGGCAGAAATCGGTGGGGGGCCACTAGAGGTGTTTTCCGAAGACATCGGAGAGGCGGCGCTTCGTGACCGTCTCCCGAAGTTCCGTCGTATCGGGGAATACACCATCATGGACGACACTATCGAAATCGAACAGCTCATCGAGAAACGAAAACAACAGGAACTGTCCGCCGGAGACCGGGCATTTCTCTCACTGCTCACGGTGGCGGATCTCGAATTAGAAGAATTTCTCGAGGTTGACGACTGGCGAGAGAAAACCACGAAACTGGAGACTGCCTCGGCGTCTGTCAGTTCAGAGGCCATGCAGTACTGGAACCAAAGCGGATCGATCCGGATTCGGATCAACGCCGCGACGACGTCAGATGAGGACGACCGGCGGCTCCTCTCAGTGCGGGTAGAGAATTTCGAGCAGGGGATCAGTGTCGGCTTCGAGAGTCGGTCTCGCGGATTTCGGTCGTTTTTCTCCACCTTCTGCCAGTTAGCCGAACTCCGGCAGCGTGACGACGATATCGTTGTCATGCTCGATGAGCCTGCGCTGCACCTCCATGCACGGGCCAAACAAGACTTCCTCGGCTTCCTGAAGGAGGATCTCTCCACCAAACAAACGGTGATGTACACGACACATTCCCCGTTCATGATCGACGACGACGAACTTCACCGCGTGAAGATGGTCGATTCAGAGCCTGCAGGGGACACGAACGTGTTCTCAGATGTGGCTCTGGCTGATAGCTACACGCAGTTCCCGCTGAGAAATGTGTTTGAATTGGATCTGATAGACACGCTCTCGGTCCGCCCGCAGACGCTGTTGGTCGAGCGGAAATCCGATCGGATCTACCTCGATTTCGTCTCTCGAGTGTTCAAAAGCGACGGTGACGACGGGCTCGACGATCGGTGGACAGTGATTCCAATCTCGACCGCAGAGAATATCCAGAGTTTCGTCTCACTGTTCGGTGAGGAGAAACTCGATATTGGGGCATTACTCAGTGAACGGCCGAACCGGCGTCGGTCGCGCCGAGGTGATTCGGGACAAGACGAGACTGACTTCGAGATTCGGTATATTCCCGAATTCAGCGGTGTCAAGGGGACCGGGACTCTCGAGGACCTGTTCTCCGATGAGTTCTATCTCACCCTCGTTTCTCGCACCTACGCGAAGTCGCTCAGTACAGCCCCACAGACCCCAGATGTGGTGACGGCTGCTGATCTTCCGGCCAGTGCGTCTAAGAGACCAATCGTCGAGCGCCTCCAGACGTACTTCGATCAACACGAGATCGGGACCGAGTTTGACCGGGCAGAGCCGGCACTGTATTTGCTCGAGAATCGCGAAGACTTGTCAGATGAAGTCGATCAGAAATCGCGACAGCGGTTCTATCCGCTGTTCAAGCAATTCAACAATATCGTGAAGTCACTCGATAGCACCACTGAAAAACGGACGTCTCTCATCGACACTCTAGGGCTGTGAACTGCCTCGAAGTCACCTAGTCGAGACGGTCTGTGTCTCGTCATCACGAGAGAGTACAGAGTTCTCTCGAATTGTGTGAGCTCGAACCACTGTGCTCCGTCCCAGTGACACGACTTGCACGCACTGACGAACACCTTCCCCCGACAGAAGAGAAGGAGTGAGAGAACTAATCACATGAGCGGACAGAGAGGACAATCACTGGCTCAGATATCGTATTCGCGCTCAATACTGGTGAGCTACTTCAGAGAGATCGCTACACTCCAAGCGTGAGTCTTCTGTGACGCTCTCGAGAGGCCCTGCTGGCCACGGTGCTGGCAGTCCGTTTGACGAGTGCCACTCTTGGCTAGAAGAGCCTGTCAGACAATAGTTCTCACCCAGAATATGTCGAGTGTCTTCGTCTGCATATATGATGAACTGCAGTGTCTCCCTCACTCAGGAGTCACATACCGTAGTGAGAATCACTCCCCAGAGGGTGTGAGACGTATTCTATGACACGCTGTAGAAGCCAACGCCCAACGAACCTCGCGAACCCGCCATGTCCACGGAGACCACGTGTGACTGACTGCGTCGGCGAACCCGCCTGATAGCTTGAATCATCTCACGAGCACGAACACGAACACGAACACGAACACGGAGACGGAGACGGAGACGGAGACGAGGACAAGGACAAAGACGAGGATGAAAATGTGTATGAATGGTTCTCAACGACCGAATCCCACAAGATTGCTCAGTGGGGAGAGATCAAGACGTTATCGTGGCCGCCGAGTTTGCGGACGCTCGATTTGTTGTTCGTCGAATTCCACGTCCATCTCAACGACATCATCACTGATATCATCGTAGATATGGATCTCGTCAGTTCTGAAGAACCGCGAGGTGAATTCCCCGTCAGTAACCAACTTGTACACACCGGTGTTCAGCGGGATCACGACTGTTCCTTCATCGACTCTGTCGTATATCAATTCTCCAAAGACGATCTCTCCGTTGTTTACACCGAAAATAACGTCGCCGGGGTAAATCTCAGGCTCGTCCGTTCCCTCTGGGAGGAACGGTTCGGTGCTGGCGATGTTCGGGAGTTCATCGAGGCCATCAACCGGGAGGTCGTCTATATCTGCATCTCCGTGGACCAGGATGTTTCGTCGACCGTCGTTGATTCGTTCCATGACATACCTTCTATCAGAAACCTAGAATTTATATTCTTCTATTATCCACGCGGTCAACTCGCGGGCACTGATACCCTCACCCCCACTCCCGGCGCACAGTCTCAAGCGGTGGAGTGGTATCGGTGTGGATCCGGTCCCGGACGTTCACCGGAGCAGCAGTCACCTGCCTGACCCCCAATGAGACGGGAGATGGAACTGAAGTGAGGTCAGGGAGCAATTCAGAACCCCAGCATACCGATCTTTCCAGTTTCGCGAGCGCGAAGAGTCAGCTGACGGGGACCGGGAGATTTACTCCGGCTGATGACGAAATATCAGTGTGTCAGAAGATGATCTCGAGGAGGCAGTGGTGGAATTTCTGGATGCCAGCGATAACGTCTATGACGAATACGATCAGGGGTATGTTGACGCCGATGCAGCGTTGTCGATGCTGACGCCGCACCTGGAGACACTTCGAGAGTCCGTCGACTGAGGACGGCACGAGCGGGGCTCGATTTGTCCAGTTAGACGTGGCAGATTGACATCCTCCTCCGCCTGAGGGCGTCGTCACGCTCCGCGTGACTGCCCGCCAGACGCAGTCTGGCGACGGAAGGAATCCCACGGCACCGCTGGGTTGGGAATCTCAGGGTTGCAGACTGCCAAGCCAAGACACCGTGAGAATCGGTGTGTGGCCGGTCACTGGGCAGTCTCTTGGAAGTGCCAAGCTCCCAGTTCTCCTCTCCTCTCCTCAACCGAGGCGAAGCCCGTGTGTTATTTGTGCCACAAGAGCGTCCGTCAGTGTCACCGGACTCGGAGTTACTTGCGGTGATGAGGATGGCCCGATGCTTGGTGTGTGATTCCCGCATGGGGCGCAGCCTGTTTCCAGCGGAGGCAGACACTCGAACCGCCACTTGTCGGCCACTCGGCTGCATCGGGGTCAGAGCCGATGCGCCGACACTAGTATATATGCCGCTGTCCAGCAAACCCGTTCGGAATCCCTACTGTGACGGCGCGTATCCACGCCGTGAACGGCGTGGGAGTGCGCCTGTTCCGCCTATAATGGTATCTACTGTGGGGGAACGCGAGACTAATGACGACCACGGTCACCGGCGTGTCATCGGACCCGCGAATTCGTTGAGGTCACGCCCCACGATACTCGCCCGAAGTCTCCTGGAGACGCGCCAACGTCGACTGCGGTGAGCAAGACCTATTGTGACGCCGACATCGATGTAATCCATGACAGATTTCTCGACTCGCGTGGAGCAACTCTCGATTTCTGGGATCCGAGAGGTGTTTGAGGCGGCTAGTGAAGACGCGATCAATCTCGGAATCGGACAGCCAGATTTCCCGACGCCAGAGCACGCTCGCGACGGTGCTGTCGAGGCCATTCGGGCGGGGAAAGCTGACGCGTACACCTCGAATAAGGGAACACTGAGCCTCCGGGAGGCAATCGCGCAGAAACACCAACACGACCAAGGAATCGACCTGAGTCCAGAGTCGGTGATCGCGACGGCAGGTGGAAGCGAGGCGCTCCATATTGTGATGGAGGCACACGTAGGGGCCGGAGATGAGGTGCTAATACCGGATCCAGGATTCGTCTCTTACAGCGCGCTCACGAAGTTGGCTGGGGCCGACCCTGTGCCCGTCCCCCTCCGAGATGATCTCACTCTCGATCCGGCAGCGGTCGAGGCCGCGATTACGCCAGACACGAAAGCGTTCGTCGTCAACTCACCGGGGAATCCGACCGGAGCTGTATCTCCGCCTGACGATATTCGCGAATTCGCCCGGATTGCTGACGAACACGACGTGTTGTGCATCTCGGATGAGGTGTACGAGTACACGGTGTTCGACGGAGAGTTTCGCTCGCCAGCAGAGTTCGTCGACACTGACAATGTAGTCGTCGTCAACTCTGCGTCGAAACTGTACTCAATGACTGGCTGGCGACTCGGATGGGTTCACGCCTCTCATCGGCGGATCGAACGGATGCTCCGCGTCCACCAGTATGTGCAGGCCTGCGCGAGTGCTCCTGCGCAGTATGCTGCAGAAGCGGCTCTGAGGGGGCCTCAGGATATCGTGACGGAGATGACTGATACTTTTCGTCGACGACGTGATCTCCTGCTCGACGGGCTCGACGAGATGGGTATCCGTTGCCCGACACCACAGGGGGCCTTCTACGCGATGCCGGAAGTCCCCGAAGGCTTCGTCGATGCCTGTCTCAACCGCGATGTCATCGTTGTCCCTGGACAAGCATTCGGCGACGGAGGCCACGGGCACGCACGCATCTCGTATGCGACAGACGAAGAGCAGTTAGCAGAGGCTCTCGAAATCATGGACGACGCACTGGCGACCGTCTGACTCACTGAGTAATCGAGTCACACCTCAGTGTTCCCGTGTGTCCGTGGATCGCTACGGAAGCGAGTTGTGACCATCTCGTGTGGGCTGTTCAGCTCGTGTTCCCGCGAGTCTCTGCGAGTCTCACTCACGGATGGGCTGGTGTGTACCGTGTACTAGGGTCACCAAACTGAATCACGATTCTACCCCCCAATTCCGCTGGGCAGGGGATGGGGCGACTCGTGTGCGATTGCGGTTGTGATTCAGTCCACGGGTCGGGTCACACCGAGTCGGTCACCTCGGCTCTAACCTCAGGGCACATCCACTTACTCTCTGGAATTGAGCGGCGTGAACCGACTCGGGCGGGCTGAAACACAGGGAGTTGGATTGGGACGAGACGAGACGAGACGAGACGAGACGAGACAAGATGAGACGAGACGAGATGAGATGGCTAAGACTGAGGAGACGGCGCTAAGGGACTCCGTTTCGATCGTGTTCGGCCGCGGGTGTCGGGTTACTCAATTGGTGCTGACAATCTTGATTACATCGCCTTCCTGTAATTGATATTCGTCAGAAACCTGTCTGTCGGAGCGTGCGTCGACAGCGTGAAGATATCCGTCCGCGATATCGCTGTGAATCTGAGATGCAAGGTCGACAGGTGTTGCTCCCTCGGGGAGGAGGTGAGCGTCTGGAAGAACGTTTCCTTGTTTGTCTGTCCAGTTAGACGAATCCTCCACAGGAAAGGCGGTTATCCGCCCGAGAACGTCATATACTGCTGTATTGAGCGCCGACTGAACCCCAGTCCCTCCACTGTCTGCCATCACCTCTTTCACGGTCTCGAGGCCGTCCTGCTGTTCTGGCGTGAGTTCACCATTCACCTCGAAGTGTGCGTCTCCGGCATAATACTCAATAATCCCGGCCTCGGCAGCCCGGCGTAATGCCAGTTCGCCATCCGCGGTAGCCCGGACGACTGGGCTATCGATCGTTTCGAGTCGCTGGAGGTGTTCAGACGGGGCGATATCGACCTTGTTCGCAACCACGACAATGGGGAGCGTCCGATGGCGAAGCGACCGAGCCAACCGCTCGCGATCCGCGTCCTCCCAGTGCTGGGGCTCTTCAGGATACTCAGTCTCCCGGAGTACAATCGCGACATCGGGGACCGTCGCTCCAAGCCCCGTCAGCAAGTCAGTGAGAGCCTCAGTGAGATCGAAATCCGGTGACCGTGCCCGCCGCCGAATCGTCTCCCAATTGCGGTCGATGATATCTGCCATCCAGAGATCCATCTCTTCTGCGATGAAGTTGACATCCTCCATCGGGTCTCTTGTGCCGACCGGAACGGGCTCGCCTTCCGCATTAGTCCCGCCTGAGGCGTCGATCACGTTCAGTATCACGTCAGCGTTGGTGATTTCGTCGAGAAACTGATTCCCGAGCCCTTTGCCTTCGTGTGCGCCGGGAACGAGGCCAGCCACGTCGATCAGCTCTACGGGAACGTATCGCACCCCGTCATGACACCGCTGGTCACCGCACCGATGGCCACGGTCCAGACACGGACACCGGGTTCGGACGTTCGTCATCCCCTGATTAGCGTCAATCGTCGTGAACGGATAGTTGGCGACATCGACATCAGCCATCGTCGCCGCAGTGTAAAACGTCGACTTGCCGGCGTTGGGTTTGCCTGCCAGCGCCACTGAAATCATATGTGGTCTTCGACCCCGGGGGAAAACCCGGTTTCGATTGTGACCGTGCGTCTGTCTGGAGACTCGCTACCGCTGGGAAACCCGTCCACCGGCCTGTTCACCAGTTGTGGCGATTTAATATTCGTCATTAGGTCTGTAACGCGCCGCCGAATGTTCCTCGCGAAGTTTTTGTGTGGTCGTTCATCACTGCTGGGCATATTGCCAACTACTGTTACAGGTTTGATTCCTCCCACGGCTGAGGTCGTGGGCTTGGTTTTTCTGTGAGTCACCGAGGGTCAGCCGGCGAGACAGTCACCTCACACATCCATAGACGGTCATCGCGTCGTAGTTAGGAATACGATAGAGCCGACGCGGAATCGAAAGCAGATGGAAGACCGAGTTCTCTAATCTACAGGCGGAACAGGCCGAGTGTGAGGGGTCGGACGGAAATCACCGATGAGTGATGACGAGAATCGGCGATTCTCGACGGATGCCCCCGAGGGTGAAGCCCGTCGAAGGATTCACGAACCCACGTGACACAGCAGGAGCGAGCGGC
>JAQCMZ010000233.1 GCA_028274825.1 Haloferacaceae archaeon | reverse complement strand
TGGCTGCGTAGTATGGTTGCTCTGGAGCGGCTTCGATACCCTCCGTCTGACCGGTGGCTAGATTCCAGTGAAGATCACGGCTGTCGGACTGGACCAACAAGTACGCGGAGTGGAGGTAGGAGTTGCCTTTGACAGCAGATTGTAACCGGGATTCGAGACGGGATTTGGCTTCTTGCCGTTGCATAATAGTGAAATTTTGGTCTTTGAGGGTATTAAACGGTGGTATGGTTCTCGACTCCGAAGAAAGTATTTACAAGAACTCATATTTCGAGAGACTCTCAGGAAAGTCGGGAGATGGGTGGTTGCTTGGATAGTGGGCTGAACCGATGAGAACAAAGTGCCCCTGGAACTTTGCCAGACCCCTAGTAGAATGATCGTTTTCTACAGAACTATCCTTTCGATCGAGCGATGGACAAGCCCCTACGTACCGGCGGTTTCAGTCAATTCTGCCTGATCCGAACGCGGCTGGCGTGCTGCATGCACGCTCTGTATCGGTCACGTCACACCTGACAGAAGCCGGGCAGTTTGAACAACTGCTGCTGAACTCACAACGCGGATCTCACATAGAGTTTTCCTCCGATCACGGGCGGTTGGATTGGTCAGTACAGGCATCCAACAGAGCGTGAGTGTCAATACATGGGCAGAACCGTCGTTCGTCACTCTGGACTCACGACCGTCTCGCAGGCGGGACACTCGGCCCAAATACGCGTCTCACCGTCGCTCGTCTCGTACTTGATTAACAGCCACGCCTCGGGAATCCGCTCGCCACACTCCGGACACCGGCCAAGCTCCGAGGCGTCACTGTTCATACCAAAGGGGGAAGGGGAGCGTGTGACAACCCTTCCAACGAGAAATTCGTCACTCTCACAGGTAAATCTTCGTCGGAATAGCTCCGTATAGACACGGTTTTTACTACCTGAGGACAGTCCATCATCATTTTACATCTGCCAGTGGTAGCCCGTGATATGGGTATCCGTGGGGCCTTCGCTCGTCTACTGCCCGGTGACAGGACAGTGGTGGTAGTCGAGTGCCGACAGTGCGGCACCACGGTCGATCCCGAGACGGATCAGTGTCCCGAGTGTGGGGCTACCGAGACTTGTCGGTATGAAATCGAAGGGTAAGCAGGCGCACTGAGCGGCTGATTCATTCGGCTCGGTGTGAAACCAACGGCCACCGACTGCTGACTTCACGCTCTGCATGTTGCAGCGATTTTCCGATTGATTTCATAGAAGTCCACGCTCGTCGTGGTATGTGAGCATTCTTGACGTACCGCGTTACGTCGAAATTCTCTCCTTGTTTCTCGACCATTGGGTGAATGAAAAGCCAGTGATGGCCGCAAGAGTGAGCGCCGTTAGAGCGGGGACTGTTTCACCCGAGGCAAATAGCAGAACGCTGCCGGTTAAAGCCATTCCGACTCCTACCAAATGAAGAGAATAGATTGTTTCCATATTCCGCAGACTGTATAGACGGGCGTAAAAACCCGGTGCTACAGTTTCTTGCAGACTGTTTTCACAGAGAACGCCTGAAACAAGCGAGATGTACTGGTTGGACTCACAGTACCTCGGATAGGATACCCCGGATTTATCCATTTTCCAAATGGCATCTACGCAATGGGAACACTACAACAATACGAGATCTCCGGGCTTGGCCTGTCCGGCACTGAGTATACTGTCGAACAGACGGGGCAGGACAAAAACTTTCGACCCGAGTATGAAGCCAGGGATGTTACTGGCGACACGATACTCCGCTGCACTTATAATACGTACGAGGGACAGAATGGAACTCCCTTTGTTGATGACGACGACAATGAGTTATTGACTGTAACAGCCAGCGGTACGTTGGATATGGCTGGCAATTACCTTCTGACAGATAGCCAGACCGAGGAAGATTTGATCGTTCTGGACAATGACTTTTCGCTCTTTCAGGATACGTGGCGAATACGCGATGCCGAGGACGGGTCTCTCATCGCTGAGATTAGCTCGCGTGGAGGACTCATCACAGTGGGGCGAAAGCTTCTGCCAGTGGGACAGTTTATTGGCCACAAGTTCGAGATAGCTGACGCGGAAGGCAATTCCGTTGGCACCATTGAGAGCGATTTTGCAATCAATGATCAATACGAGATTACGATTAGCGACGCCAGTTCGGTCCCTATAGACCCGATCGTGGTGAGCGCAGTGGTTATCGATGCCATCCAAGGCAATTGAACCATATCAGATCACCTCGAAACGTTTGAGTGCTCTACATCTTGGATGCCGTTCCTGACAGCTACTCAGTGAGGTTTTGCTGTGTCGCCGGTGGTGAACTACTAGCATTTCTCCGATGTGGTGACCGCACAACTGGAGAGTGACTCTCGCCGGAAAGGCGTTCATCAGCACGGTATTAACATTCGGGGCCCCAATACGTTCCCGTTTAGCGGATGATCCGCAAGGTGTTCCGGTTTGTCTGAGAACTCGGAAACAAACCCCCTGTTCACCCCGGTTTTTCGGCTTGGTCACTGCAGAATACGTAGCTATTTCTGTAGTCTTGTCTTGGAAGTATGGCATGAGATTGGAAGCCACTGCAAAGGAGGACGAGTACCAGGTCTGGATGACTGACGGCGAACTTAGCGAACTTCGTCGAGCTGCTGCGAATCACCGTGATGATCTCATCATCCAGTTAGGCGGGTCTGTGGGGCTTCGTGCGTTTGAGATTCCACAGATTCGACCGAAGCATGTGAAGCGCACTGAGGACGGAGAGCATTACCGGCTGCGGGTTCCAGAAGGGAAAGATACCAGCGGGAACGGTGGGAAACCGCGCGATGCCTACCTCCCGCGGGATGTCGAGGGCGATATCCACCGATATCAAAATGCGGAGGATATCAGCCGCCACGAACCGTTAGTAGACCTCACCGAGCGCGGTGTTCGAGATGTCGTGAAGCGGACAGCAAAGCAAGCTGCGGAGGAGACAGGCGACGCTGACTTTCGATACGTGAGTAGCCACGATCTACGCCGTCGGTTCGCGCAGCGTCTCCTCGTTGACCGGCAAATGAACCCTCGCGTCGTAATGCAGGTCGGCGGTTGGGATTCCTTCCAAGCCATCGAACCGTACCTGAATGCGCCGACACCCGAGATCGTGAACGAGGCCTTCGAGAAGGCAGAACAGACTTAATTTTCTGAGATCCACTGGCGCTATGCCAACACGGGGGATTCAACACAGCAGTACTTTTGGTGTCTGTTGTGACTGCGTTTGAGGAAGGTTCACGGGTCAGAATCGATATTCCGGATGAAACTGATGCGGATCACGAACTGCACGGGGAGCACGGACGGGTCGTGGAAGTGATTCGTGACGACGCCAGCGACATCACCGGTGATCAGCTGGATTCTGTCATTTACCGGGTCGAATTAGATGACGGATTTCGTTCCGACTTTCGAAATCATGATCTCCGCCCTCCGATTGAGTAATTGTGTTGAGAGCACGGTGAAATCGCTTCATCTGTTCACAGAATGTCGTCTGTCGTTTCGGCCTGCTTGAACCGTCCCAACTCTGTGTATCGCAGCGAGTACGGAACGCGACTCTCGTACTCAATCGGATCCGCTAACTCGTACAGCGATCCGGGTTCGAAGAGAACGACTTTCTTGCCCTCATCGAACTCGGCTTGGTCGCCAACATATGATTCGAGCGTCCGTGCCAGTTGGGCCTCAGTAGCTGATACGATCTCTCGTACACGAGCGACGTATCACAAGCGGATATCAACCCGGATGCAATCGATCAGAGCGACGACCGCCTCGCTGCCCTGCCCGCGTTCCTCGACGATGACGAGTTTGAGTCTGTCTCGAAGTACACTCCGGGAACGGGATCGCCGCGAGAATGTGACCATTGCAACGAAGAAGGCTGGCATTCACACCCGTTGGAGTCCGGTCTTGATGCGCTGCGACCGGGCGGTATCGCGCACGGTGACCCGGAGTTCCACAAGCAGCACATCTGCGACGAAACGCGTTCGTGCAAGATATGTGGGTGTCCCCGGTGTAATGCGATGAGTATCGATTACCGGCAGGGTTCTAAGGATTACCGCTGTAACGCGTGTGATCTGGAGTTCCCGCATCCGGTCCGTCGGGACAGTGACGGTGAGCGCGCCCGGCTCTACTGGCAGTGCGCCGAGTGCGGGATGGCCACGCAAGCAGCGTTCAGCGGGATTCCCGAGGACCTTCTCGATGCTGCTCCGCAAGCTGTCTTCGACACCGACGACTGATTTTTTCTCGCAGCGCGTTTTCGCCGGCACACCCCGCCACCAACACCCCGAGCCGGGGGTCCCGGCACTGCGCACGCACTGCCGGCGAGCCAAGCCCGCGTCAGCGCGATCGGGACGTCCACAGGCGAGCGAGCGGTCGCGCCTGGTTGTACAACTCACTGTACAGCAGACTGTACGACTCACTGTACAACCCGGGCGACGCCAAGCGCAGCTGGCGAGACCAGCGTCGACTGCGCAAGCCGGCTCGGCACGTGCGGGCACTCAGCACCTCGGGTAAATCCCTCTACACTGCATATTGAAACACACACCTTTGGACGAAATCGTCGTTTTCAGCATCTTCTTCGAGGGAATCGACGGGTCCTTAGCTCTTTAGAAAGGTCATGATGGCCTGTGAGGTCTGTGCGAGGATCTGCGAGTTCGTGACGTGTGCGGGACGGTGTGGGATTGGAGGTGTGGAGATTCGAGGAGCCCCGTGACACCGCGTTAATCCGCGATATGGTCGTGCTGTGAGTCGGTCCCGTCCGACTGTCCGCGCGACCGTTCCGTGCCGGTGTTGTGTGATATGGTCGTGCTGTGAGTCCGTCGCCCGTTCCATTCCGGGCGTGTCTTGCTGGTGAGTGGTGTTGACAAGTCCGGTGTGGTCGGTGTCGATTACCGGTCACCG
This sequence comes from Haloferacaceae archaeon, assembly GCA_028274825.1. GTDB lineage: Archaea > Halobacteriota > Halobacteria > Halobacteriales > Haloferacaceae > J07HR59. The sequence continues at coordinate 1,050 of JAQCMZ010000233.1, read as the reverse complement.
ATTCACAACTTCACCGTTTGGAGTGAATTGGCGTTCCCAACTTCACCATTCGACGTTCATTCCGTCCCAACTACAACATTTGGCGTTCACTGTCACCATTCACCGTTCACTACTCAGATGTTATTCAATGCACCCCTACGAGCGTCGACATCGACGTTGTCATATTTCATCGTCGTCTTCGCGCTCTTGTGTCGTAGCTGGTCTTTGGCCGCTTTGAGATCCCGCTCATCCGTGAGGTACGTCCCGGTCGAGTGCCTGATGCTATACCACGTCAGGTCCCGTCCTCGTTCCTCGATGCCGGCGTCTTCGCACAGTCGGGAGAGTAGCCGGGAGAGTGACCGGGACCCGTACGGCGTTGCCTCTCGCGTTAGCCAGAGCTCGTCACGGTCGTCGTACATCGGGTTCTCTGCGCGCTCATCCAGCCAATGGTCGAGTGCTGTCGCGGCCCGGGATGTCAAGGCTGCTCGCCAGTTGTCCTTATTCTTCGAGGAGTCCTCGACGGGAATGCGTAGTACCTCGTTGTCGGGATCGGGCCACTCGCGGGTTGCTCGCGCGACCTCCACGGGTCGCAGCGCTGCATCGAGGCTCGCCATCACTATCGATGCGACCTTCCACGAATCGCCGGTGTCGAGTGCGGCTTCGCGCACTAAACGGCGTTCCCGTCGCGTCAGAAAGTCGCGGGGTGCGTTGTCGCCACCGCTCAAGAAGCGCTGGTCTCGGTCCCACTCGTCGACGTGCGAGGTGTTGGATGCCCATCGGCTGTAGCGCATCAGCGCTTCCTCGGTTTTGCCCTTCGTCTGGTTTGTGACGTCGCGGTAAGCGACGTGGTTGTCCATGTATCGAGTGGCGTGCTCGGGCGTTGGCGGGACAGTGTACCGGCCTTCCTGGCCCCATACCCACCTGTCGAATCGGGCGCACTTGTACCCCGTCTCGTACACCGTGTATGGACTGTAGCCTTCGACTTTCTCCGGGTTCTTCCCTTCGCGCAGCAGCCACTGGAGGAATTCGTGTCGGTACTCTTGATAGTCGATAAGTTGCTTCTCGTTGAGC
>JAQCMZ010000231.1 GCA_028274825.1 Haloferacaceae archaeon | reverse complement strand
TGGGGTCGCCCAACTGGTGATCATGAAAACTGTCACTGGGGTATCAGCGACGATGACTGGTATCGACGCCGGGATCTGGGGTGTGGTCTGGGGGCTCGTCCTCGCGGCGGGGTTGGCTACCCGAGGATATCGGTTCCTCGAAGTCGGGGCAAAGCTGCTGGTCTCGCTGGTTGTGCTTGCGTTTCTGGCATCGCTGTTTGTCGTTCCCATCGACCCGGGTGCGGCTGCTGCGGGACTCGTCCCCTCACTCCCCAGTGGGAGTGCGGTCCTCGCGGCTGGTATCGTCGGCGGCGCCGTCCATATCACGCTGATCACGATGCACTCATACACGATGCGTGCCCGTGGGTGGACTGAGCGCGATAGCGGCCTGGCGACGGTCGATATCGGCATCTCAATGGGGGTTGTCTTCGGTGCTTACAGTCTAGCGATCTTTTTCGTCGCAGCCAGCGTGCTCACCTCGACAGACCTGACCACAATCGGTGCTGCACAGGCACTGGGACCAATCGCTGGTGACAGCGCCCAGTGGCTGTTCCTTATCGGATTGGCTGGGGCGGCTGTCTCGACACTTGGAGGGAACACAATTGTCCCGCCGTTTTTGATCGCGGACAAACTCGACTGGGGGACAGATATCGACGATGCCCGCTATCGAGCACTTCTCGTCGTTGTCGCACTACTGTCGATTCCCGGCGCATTCATTCCCGGGAACGTAATCGGGCAACTCGTGTTGATTCTCGCAGTCGGAACGCTTGGAACACCGTTCGCGGTTGCAATCGTCCTCTATCTGCTCAACACTGATGCAGTCTCTCAACCAAACTCGCTGGCACTGAATCTTGGCGGTGGTGTCCTCCTGCTGGTGACAGGCGTTCTGGCCGCAAACTTCGTTCGTGAACAGGTCGCTGCAGGAATCGAATTGCTTTCTGGGTTCGTCCTGATATTTGGCGCGGCAATCGCTCTCGCGACGCTCGTGTTAGCCGGGAAATACGTCCGCGAGGAAATCGTGACGGCGTGACCTATCTCGGGGCCACCGGTGGCCCAACAGGCCCAGTGGGTCACCGACGGAGGAATCCCCCGACTCCAGCCGTGGGAGGAAGTCAAAGTCGGGTGCCGAGTACTGAGACAGAGATTCGGGCCAACGGACCAATTGCCACCTCCCTCGAGAGCCCCCTCAACATAGGGATACTCTGATTGGTGGCCCGTTATCCACTGGGAGGCAACGGATCCGGCACGGTCGAAACAGACCAGGTAGTTGTACAGATCTCTAGAACATGCCACAGAGCATCCTCACGGTCTGTGGTCATCAGTAGCCGGTTGAGTCTTCTCCTATCTGTACGCTACTATTCATAGCGCTGTGAGTCGTGCAGTAATACTCATCTACTCGGCTAGCAAGCGAATCTGTGACGGTAAATTCGACAGTCTCGCCGTTGTCAATCCAGTTTATATCGCTTTCAGATTCAAGTTCGCCGCCACCGTCTTGACTGAGTAGCACGGTTCCCATTCCTGTTCGGAACGCAAGCGGATGGGAACCTCCTCCCGCATTTGTGATGACGTATCGAGTTCCACTCTCATAGATCAGCGTCGGATTGTCTGTGCCCTCCTGACCGACGCTTTTAGACGAGTCCGTGATTTCCCACGCAGAAGCTCCAATATTGTCCAGCGTGAACGTTACACTGGCAGCCGGCTCCTCGGTCGGCTCCTCAGTGGGTTCTTCTGTCGGCTCTTCAGTGGGCTCCTCGGTCGGCTCCTCAGTGGGTTCTTCTGTCGGCTCTTCAGTGGGCTCTTCGGTCGGAGTATCCTCTCCTGGTGTATCGCTCTGCATTTCAGAATCTGAAGCCTCACTTTCGGTCGACTGTGTGTCACCATTGGACTCAGTGCCGGCACATCCAGCAAGCCCTGCTACGGCAGTAGTGCCCACGATAGTAAGTAGCGATCTTCGTTCCATACAATATTATGAAAGGCTAAAACGGATGAACTCACGCTGATTGTGTGTCGTGAACTCCCAATCGGTAGCGGTTACAGTGGTTCGAGGCGAAAGCCCACCGAGCCGTGGGATGAAGCCGACGACTGAAACCCGAACACGCCATTCCTGCACGCTGTTATCCGTTCCATTCAATTCAAAAGAATCTGCATACTAACACAGACATGCGATGTGCTGCTGCGGGGACCCTGTTCACGCTCAAGATGGCCACGAGCGGGTCGCAACACTTTTTTTCACACACTGCCCCAGCCCACCCAGCAGCATGAAATGTCGCCCCAACTGACTCCCCTGTGGCGGTTGCACACTGGGAGTCAGGCTGATGGCCCAGCCTGCTGTCTGGCTGGACGCTCCTGAGTGCTACGCTCTCGGTCTCGCAGAGAGCGGGCAACACTGAGCGGATACTCAACCCACCACAGCCTCCTCTGAGAGGGCCGAAGGTGCCTCAGCAAACCCGCACGGTCACAGCCGCAGTTATTTCGAAGCTATCTCGGTCCTCATTTTCACCGTTGAGTACCTCGGGCGGGTGTAGAGCAATGTCGAAGATGTCGAACAGTGGGACCCACTTCGGGACCGATTCCGTATTGCTACGCGGCCGATGCTGGTTGTCGATCTGCTTGCAATCGCTCCCTATTACCTCGCGCTGCTTGGATTCGGGGTCGATCTCCGATTTCTCCGGGCACTGCGGCTCATCCGTCTTCTTCGATTATTGAAACTTGTCCGATACAGTGAATCAATGCGTGCCTTCGGGCATGCGTTCAGGGCAAAGCAGGATCAGTTGATTGTCGCCTTCTCGGCAAATCTCATCTTGCTGGTAGTTGCTTCCTCGCTGATGTACTTTGCTGAGGGAAGTACCCAGCCAGACTCGTTTGGCTCAATTCCAGAGACCATGTGGTGGGCAATTGTGACACTCACCACAGTCGGATACGGAGACGTCGCTCCGGTCACACCTCTGGGTCGGACGCTCGGCGGTGTCGTCGCTATTCTTGGAATCGGGCTATTTGCACTCCCGGCATCGATCCTCGCAACTGGATTCATCGAAGAGTCGTCGTATGAGACAACACGCTGTCCAGACTGTGGCCACGAAATCGATTGGGAGAGTGATGTGGGTTCTGCTGGGGCTGCATATTCCGATGGGCAATGGGTTCGGATCGACGTGACGCGCGGTAGCCACGTCAACTATCCACACCATGGAAAACACGGCGAATTACGCATCGACGGGACATCGACAGACAGGATTGGCTATGATGATGACGAAGAGGTCGATATTGTAGTTGACGTCGGTGACGAGCTGGTTGACGTTTCGCTGTCAGACATTCGAGAACCGTGTATCAACAGAGAGTATACCTGAATAGCAGTCACTGTGCGGGCACGGCGAACCCAGACCGGGTTCTGAGTTGATCAGTCGCATAGATGGGTGTCGCTCGACCGGTGTTCAGAGATCGTTACCCAACAGACCCGGAAAAGTGAGATTCACGCTCATTTCATTCGTGAGACGCGTTCGTGTGTGAACGTAAGGGTCTTCTGCGGGATATGTTGATATTACTATATGGGAACTGCGACAACAGCATTCACAGACGCGGTCAAGACAGTCCGTGCAAATCCACTCGTTATTGCAGTTACAACACTGGTGTGGATTGTCGGCATTGTACTCACGGGGGTGTTGGGTGTGATTCCAGTTCTCGGGCAACTGGCTGCACAGCCAGTCGGTGCAACAATCAGTGCAGGGATTATTGGTGTGATCGGCTACGGGATCCACACAGAGACGACACTCGATTACGGCCAGTTTCGGAGTATCCTCTCTGAGCGTGGAACGACGATGTTTGCCGTCGCACTTGCTGAAGCAGCTGTGTATCTCGGGCTGACAATCGCGGCAGTCATCGTCGGCGCACTCGTGTTCGGGATTGGCACTGCAGCAGTCGGGGTAACGACTCAAGGCCCGTCTAACCCTCTCGAAGGGGGAGTCGGAATCATTGTGATGATTCTATTTGCTGTCTTTGCGCTCGCGTACACAACTGTATTCATTCTGTTCCAGTTTTTGAACACAGCTGTCATCCTCGGAGGAGACGACATTAGAGGTGCATTCAGGACATCAGTCACCCTTGTTCGGACGTCTCCAGTAAGCGTCATCGGGTATACTCTTCTTCGAGTCGGCATTGGAATCGGGATACTTGGACTACTCGTTGCTATTGCAGCGGGAGGGTCAGCAGCGTTAGGTGACACTGCAGGAGGCACACTCGCTGGAGTCAGTGTGCTGGTTTTGGGACCGGTTGGAGTTACCCTCTATTATGTATATCACGCTCAGTATTACCTTGCGCTCCCGGCTGCACCAGTAAACACACACACCTGATAGAATTGGCTGGAATGGGTTTTTCGCCTCCCTACCCACTCACTTCGTTCACTTTGTTTCCTCTGTTCACCCCGTGAGGACGGAGACCCCGCCTCGACAGTACTGAAATCGTCATCACTGATAGGTCACGACGGGATTGAATACCGGACGCTTCGTCAACACGATACCCCACCTATCGTGGAATGGGCTGACGAGATCTCCGGAGGCTCACTGCATCTCAGTATGGACGCGGGTATCTCTGTGTCCACTCTGTTCGAGATACCGAACAAGATCTCTATCGACGGTGTCTGCTGTGAGAGTCGTTCGACCGAGAGTGTGACGCACGCAGCGTCGTCAGACGTGTCGGCCACGGAGTTTGTCACCTCAGCTGTGGAAATTGTTACGAGAGGTGATTAAAAATCGACAGATCATCACGACCCGAGACTGTCGGCAGTTGTCCCGGACCCGACCATCTCCGGGCGGAATCGAAGCCGGAAACACTCCCCGAGAGAGTCGCCGGGCTGGAACACAACTTGACGCGCTCGCCATGGGATTTACGACGCGCCTCGACGAGATTTCACCCCGTCGTCATAGTAGGCGTCGCTCAACCGTCGGCGAAACT
>JAQCMZ010000227.1 GCA_028274825.1 Haloferacaceae archaeon | reverse complement strand
CCGGCCGTTCAGCCGGGGAATCAGAGCTGCTCACCGGGGCAGTCATCGACAAGGACCCGGTTCACGATGACATGCCTAGCGCCGTCGATGATGCGGGTGTGCTGTTGCTCAACGAGGCAATTGAAGTCGAAGAGGCAGATGTCGACACCCAGGTGAGCATCGACTCGCCGGACCAACTCCAGCAGTTCCTCGATCAGGAAGAAGAACAACTTCGCGAGAAAGTTGAGACAATCGCCGACACGGGCGCGGATGTTGTTTTCTGTCAGAAAGGGATCGACGACCTCGCTCAGCATTATCTCGCGAAGGAGGGAATCCTCGCCGTCCGCCGAGCAAAGAGTTCTGATATCGGTTTCTTACAGAACGTTCTCGATGCATCCGTCGTCGACGATCTCGATTCCGCCACCGAGGATGACCTTGGCAACGGGTCGGTCGGCCGCGACAACGAGGGCGAACTGTTCTACGTCGAAGGCGACGACTCCCACGGTGCCACACTGCTCGTTCGTGGATCGACCGATCACGTTGTTGATGAACTCGAGCGAGGGATCCAGGACGCAATTGACGTGGTCTCAACGACCGCCTCCGACGGACGCGTGCTCGCCGGCGGCGGAGCCATCGAGGTCGAAGTGGCTCGGCGACTGCGCGACTTCGCTGACTCGGTGTCTGGCCGTGAGCAACTGGCTGTCGAGGCATTCGCGGACGCATTGGAACTGGTCCCACGGGTGCTCGCCGAAAACGCCGGGCTCGATTCGATTGATACTCTCGTGGATCTTCGTGCAGCCCACGAATCCGACGATCACCGCGCCGGGCTGGATGTCGAGAGCGGCGATATTCAGGATACGTTCGAAGCCGGCGTTGTCGAGACGGCTCATGCTAAAGAACAGGCAATCGCCTCCGCAGCCGAAGCTGCGAATCTCGTGTTGAAGATCGACGATATCATCTCGGCCGGTGATCTCTCGACTGAAGGCGATGGAGACGAGGGCGCTGGCGGCGGCATGGGTGGCATGGGTGGCATGGGTGGCATGGGCGGCGCGATGTAAGCGCAGGCCGCAATTCGGGTTACCTGTCCACCGTCGTCTGAACTACCTCGGTCGAACACACACTCACTTTTGAGCATACAGATCCACGATGAATACTCGCAGATTAACAGAGAGCATGAATCCAGCAGCAGTTTGATCACACAGTTACGAGTCAAATGTGAGTCCGACCGAACAGACTCTCTGGCATGTTACACCAGGAATAGATGCGCCGGAGTCCCGATGAACACTCGGGTGAGTTGGCGCGGGCGGGTTCCAGGCGTCGCCGCATTTTCTCCGACCGGTCGGGGATGATGGAATTAAGTAGCGTCCAGCCGTATGTTCTGTCATGGAAACGCTCCTTCTCAACGGTGCGGATGTCGACGAGAATGCCCAGATTGGGGAGATAATCACCGCACTAGAGGCGGCGTTTGCTGCATACGAACGAGGGAATGCAAAGATGCCGCCGAAATCCTACATCGAACTGCCCCGATATAACGGTGATTTCCGGTCGATGCCGGCGTACTTGGATGCCGGGGAGTGGGACGCTGCGGGACTGAAGTGGGTGAACGTTCATCCGGACAATGGTGATCAGTTCGATATGCCCACAGTAATGGGGACAGTCATCTACTCGGACCCAGAAACGGCCTTCCCACTGGCGGTGATGGACGGGACAGAGCTCACAAAAAAGCGAACGGGGGCGGCTGCTGCTGTCGCCACTGATTATCTCGCGATTCCTGACGCGCGGTCGCTGGGACTGGTTGGGGCCGGGGTGCAAGCGTACACACAGATCGAGGCGATCTCCAGGATCCGCCCTATTGAGGAGGTCATTATTACTGATGTCGACGAGATGGCTGCTGCACAGCTCGTTGAGAGCTTCTCTGACCAGTTCGACATCAGAGCCGGGTCCGTCACCGATGTCGCTGGCTGCGATGTCGTCTCGACACTAACACCGGTCAGAGAGCCGATTGTCCCCCGTGAGGCCGTCGGCGACCACACCCACATCAATTCGATGGGAGCCGACGCTGAGGGGAAACACGAGTTGGAAGACGAGATCTTGATAGACGCTAAAATCACTATCGACGATTACGAACAATGCACCCACTCCGGTGAGATCAATGTTCCCTGGAGTGGTGGGGTCCTCAATGAGAGTGATCTCCACGGCGAAATCGGGGCTATCGTCGAGGGGAACCTCGATGGCCGGGTGTCGGAAGACGGGATTACGGTTTTTGACTCGACTGGGCTGGCAATCCAAGATATCGCCGCTGCCCGTGTTGTTTTCCAGTATGCTGATGCTAACGGTAATGGCTATCCGTTTAATCTGCTTGGCGTCGCGTGATGACTCGGGCATTGGCGAGTTCAGGATCGTCGAGTCAGATGATACAGAGGCTGACTCTGAACCGGGTTAGATGACACATATCGGTAGGGTGTGTTACGATTGTGCGCTCGCCAGTACTGTCTTGAGTCTGTTCCAACCAGCTCCCGACCGGGTGAACTCTCTCACATGTGAAACTGTGGGAATTCTCATCGAATATCCGTCGTAAGGTATCTCACTCGCTGAACAGGTATCGAGACAACTACTGTTCGAGCGTATCAGTTCCGAGAGCGTTCCAGTTCTCGGTCGATTTCGTCTTGTTCGATGTCCGAAACGTGTCGTGCGAGTCGTCTGTCAAGTTCCTCTTCGTCGATTTTTCCGCTAACATACTGTTCACGAGCCCGTTCGGCGGGGTCCATCGTCTCCGATTGGTCCGCAGACGTCTCGGAGCCACTGGAACGGTCGGACACAGACCCGAGACCGGACGACCCCATCATCCACAGGAGAAGCCGGCCACCCCCGTACAGCAGTAAGACAAGGAGAGCAAGTGAGATGACCGCACTGATGATACTCAGGAAGGTCGAGACAATCACCGAGATTGCCGAGATGAGCACACTCACCGCGATGAGACCGCCGACGGCGATCATGCCGTACACGAGGATTTTCCGCGGGAGAGCCATACGTCATACTTGAGCGTCCGCCCGCAAATACTTTTTTGCGAGTGCGCGAATCCGCTGACAGGATACACCAGACTCGCCAGACAGTGCTAGGGATGACAGAACCCTGCTAATCGAACAGAGCAGGCGTATCCCGCAGACAGAGCCCGGTGAGACAGTGAGAGGTAGTCAAACAGGGCAATCGGACGGCTAATAGTGGGTCCCTGGATGGAAAGGTTAACGACGATGTCAGGGCCAATATATGACAAGAATGAGTAACCAGGGGTACGACCACGCGGCCGTCGAGGCGCGCTGGCAGGAGGCCTGGAGAGAGGCCGACACCTACCGGACCGCGGACGATGTGACGGATCCGACCTACGTGTTAGGGATGTACCCGTATCCGTCGGGAAAACTCCACATGGGCCACGTGCGCAATTACACGATTACGGACGCGTACGCTCGATTCTGCCGGCTTCAGGGGGACGATGTTCTCCACCCAATGGGGTGGGACGCGTTCGGGCTGCCGGCTGAAAATGCCGCCAAACAACGGGACACGAATCCTCGCGATTGGACGTTCGACTGTATTGATACCATGAGAACCCAAATGGAGTCGATGGGGTTCGGCTATGACTGGAATCGCGAGATTACCACCTGCAAGCCCGAGTACTACCGGTGGAATCAGTGGTTATTCCGACGATTCCACGAAGAAGGCCTCGTCGAGCAACGTGACGCGGATGTCAACTGGTGTCCGTCCTGTGAGACAGTGCTAGCCGACGAGCAGGTAGAAGGCGACGAAGAGCTATGTTGGCGGTGTGAGACGGCAGTCGAGGAGCGTGAACTGGCCCAGTGGTTTCTACAGATTACTGAATACGCAGATGAACTAATCGAGTATATCGACGACCTCGAGGGGTGGCCTGACTCCGTTCGCGACATGCAGCGCAACTGGATCGGCCGCCAGTACGGGACCCGTCTACCGTTCCAGTTGAGCGACGATACTGTCGATTACGGCGTCATCGAGGCGTTTACCACTCGCGCTGACACTGCCTTCGGAGCGACATTCTTTGCGCTGGCTCCCAATCACCCGATCACGACGCAACTCGTCGATCAGGATGCAACTGTCCGCGAGTTCGTCCGTCATGAGGCCGATCCCGACGGCGACGAGCCGAAGGGAGTTCCGACGGGGCTAACGGCACACAATCCCGTGACAGGCGAAGAACTTCCCGTGTTCGTCGCCGACTTCGTGCTGTCGGACGTTGGGACGGGGGCGCTGATGGGCGTCCCGGGACACGATAACCGCGACCACGCGTTCGCCACCGACATGGAGATTCCAATCGAACCCGTGGTCGCCCCAGAGCCCGCCGACTGGGACGGTGAGACAGCGCCAGAGCCACCAGACGTGAGCGAGTCTGCCTTCACAGAGGACGGCGTGTCAGTCAATTCTGGCGAGTACAGCGGGTTGAGCAGTGCGTCAGCCCGCGAGCAAATAACTGCAGACACTGATGACGCCGAGGAGACAGCACAGTACCACCTCCGCGACTGGGGAATCTCCCGACAGCGGTACTGGGGAACGCCGATCCCGGTCGTCCACTGTGAGGAGTGTGGACCGGTGTTGGTTCCCGAGTCCGAGTTACCGGTAGAACTCCCAGAGTTCATCAACACCACTGGCAACCCTCTCGATGCTGCTGACGACTGGAAACGGACATCGTGCCCAGACTGTGGGTTACCTGCCCGTCGAGAGACCGATACCATGGACACGTTCGTGGATTCGTCGTGGTATTTTCTCCGATACACCTCACCTGGCATGGAAGAGGCTCCATTCGATCTGGGCCGGACCAACGACTGGATGCCGGTCGACCAGTACGTCGGTGGGATCGAGCACGCGGTGATGCATTTGCTGTACTCGCGATTCTTCACGAAAGTGCTGGCCGACACCGAGGGCCTTGACCACCGCGAGCCGTTCAGCAACCTGCTGGCCCAGGGGATGGTCCAGTTAGAGGGAGAAAAAATGTCTAAATCGAAAGGGAACGTCGTCTCGCCTCAGGAGATCGTGGATGAGTATGGTGCCGACACAGCCCGGTTGTTCATGCTGCGAGCAGCCCAACCTGAACGTGATTTCGATTGGTCAGAAGACGGTGTGCGATCCACCTACCAGTTCCTCACGCGGGTCCGCGGGATGGTCGAAGAGTTCGTGACAGACACGCCGGACGGAACGCAAACCGAGATAGCACAGTACGTCGACGATGAAATAGATGCGGCGGTCACGATCGCTACCGAAGAATACGAGACTCTTAGGTTCAACACGGCCCTCAGAGAGGCACAAGGACTGGTTCAGACACTCCGTCAGTACCGCGCATACACCGAACCTCACGCACCCACGTTCGAACGTGGAGTCGATACTGCGATTCGTCTCCTGGCGCCGGTCGTCCCTCACCTTGCGGAAGAACTGTGGCAGATGTTAGGTCGTGAGGGGCTCGTGACTGAGGCTGACTGGCCTGCCGTCGACGCCGATCGCCAGACAGTAGAAGAACGGCGGCGGCTAGTCGACACGACACGCGAGGACATCCGCGATATCATGCGTATTGCTGATCTCGAAGACCCCGAGCGGATCGATATTACCGTCACCTCGACCTGGAAGTATGAGGCGTTAGAGATTGCCAGAGAGACTGATGCTGACAATCTGATCGGCCGGCTCATGCAAGAATCACAGATCCGTGACCGCGGCGATCAAGCAGCCGATTACGGCGCTGATCTGCAACAGCGGCGAGAGGCACTGACGTCGACTCTCGATCCGGCGGCCGAATACGTGGCACTACAGGCGGCTAGTTGGCTCGTCGAACGCGAATTCGAGACGGAAGTCAGAGTGCTCGCCAGTGACGAGACAGAAGACCAGACGAGCGACGCGGAACCGGGGCGGCCTGCAATCGATATCATCGAGTGACTCCGCGAGAGTTCGGGAGCTCTACTCTCAGGCCGGATTCGGCCGAACGTCAACTACTGTGCAGGCACGTCTTGAGACACCTGGGGTTGGTCTCTGTGGAGCCGAGAGCCTCCTTATGACCGTGCGACGTGGCCGCGAGGAGAACACTCCAGAGGGACACGACGACACATCGCGTTCCCGAAGAAACCACACTGCCCCGGGGAAAACATATCCCAAGGGCAGGACACTCGAAGCTCAATCACGTGGCCGCGTTAGTAGTGATCACGGGAGGGCAGTATCACAGTGTGGAACGGCTGTCATTCGACTGTGATTGTATGACCGTCATCATCGTCTGAGGACTGTTTCGGCAGTTCAACCGAGAGGACGCCGCTATGATAGTTGGCTTCAGCCTCAGTCTCGTCAACATCTGCTGGAAGGTGGAGTTGGCGTGACACCGAACGGCGGCGCCGCTCCTGGCGACGATACCGGGCATCATCTACTGCGGCTTCATCCGATCTATCAGCCGTGATTTTCAACACATTGTCCTGGACTGTTACCGTAATGTCGTCTTGTGAGAACCCCGGAAGATCTGCGAGGACTTCCAGAGTCTCAGTCGTCTCGCGGATGTCGACTCGAAAGTCACTTCTGGAGAGCCCAGGTTCAACCTGCGCTCCGAGTTCTTCGAATTCGCTGTTCATCCGGTCGAATAGCTTCTCAATCTCGCTGAACGGATTGTACCGATCCGTCATACAAGAATATTGACGGTCTAGCGTTTTGAATTTTGTCGTCCCACGCAGGTCGGATACGCGCCTCACTGGACATCCTATCAGTAACTGCAAGAACTGACCAGGTGGCTCTCACGTTCTCGGAGAGCCAACGGTCTTGAATACTCCACAACACCCCCCTGGAGTCAGTAGAGGACGTGTTCTGTGTTATACGAGCCAAGCACGCGAACCCACCCGTCGGCAGCGATTTCGCGAATCGTGTCGAGCGCCTCCTCGGTGCGGTCCTCGTACAATCCAGCCTCGAAGTCAAGATGGAACAGATAATCGCCCAGTCGCTCACCACTGGGACGGGATTCAACCCGTGAGAGATTGATATCTCGGCTGGCGAACGCCTCCAGCATCTCAAGCAGCAGTCCCGGGTAATTGCTGGACGGGTAGACGATGATCGTCGTTTTTCCGCCGGCTCTGGACCGGTGGTTTGTTGGGCCGATTACCAGAAACCGGGTTGCGTTGGAGTCGCGATCCTGAATATCCGTGGCAAACACCTCAATCCCAGAGTCCTCAGAGGCATTATCTGGGTGTCCAATCGCGGCTACGTGAGGCTCTCGGCGGGCGCGTTCGACGCCTCGTGCGGTGGAGGCGACCGCTTCCTGAGACACGTCCGGGTACTCCTGCTCGAGAAACGAGCGACACTGAGCGAGCGCCTGCGAGTGTGAGGCGACGACTCGGAAATCGGCCTCTTGTGCGAGTAGGGCGTGACGAATTGGTGTGACGATTTCTTGCACCACTGAGACCTCCCGGTCAGCGATTGCATCGAGACTCTCAGTGACGGACCCTTCAATAGAGTTTTCGATTGGCACGACACCACGGTCGGAGTTCCCGTCGGCGACAGTGGTCACGATTGCCGTGACCGACTCACGAAATGATACCTCCTCTGCGACAGCCCGGGCTGCACGGTGAGAGTACGTGCCTGACGGGCCGAGGGTGACAGCGTTCATCGTTTCCGCTACCACTCCAGAGGGAAAAAGCCCGTCGGGTCTGACAGGTCCCCGTCAGGGCTCGTTAAAACCGTCTCCCCGGCGTACCGTCACGGCTGTCCTGATATGACGAGTACGTCACTCGAGGATCCGTGCAACGTGTCTGGCCACCGTTTGAGTCCCGCGGCAGACAGTGGAGAGAGCGTCTGTGTTCGTCCCGACTCTGTCGGAGACACAGTCTAGCTCGTCACTTCCGGTCAGCGCAGTAGTCGACAAAGTTTCGAAGAATTCGTAGTCCCGTCTCGCCGCTCTTTTCCGGGTGAAATTGCGTGCCGAACACGTTCCCCTCTTCATTGGCGACAACAGCCGGGAAATCGACATCATAATTACTAGTGGTGACGACCGCCGCCGTGTCGTCAGGCACAGCATAATACGAGTGAATGAAATATGCGTACTCTCCATCAACCCCGTCGACGAGAGGGTGATCGCGACTGACATTGAGATTGTTCCAGCCCATGTGTGGGATTTTCCGGCCGACATCGAACCGGACATTTCCACCGGGAATCAGGTCCAGCCCCGTCACCTCGCCTTCGCCATCGTGATCGGCTTCCTCACTGGAGGTGAGAAGCATCTGCATCCCGAGACAAATGCCGAAGAGTGGTCGGCCAGCCGCAGCGTGGTCTGTGAGCGCCTCTCTGAGTGGCCCGGCGTTTTCCATCCCTTCACGGAACGCGCCGACTCCCGGAAGGACGACGCCATCTGCCGCGGCGAACGCGTCGGGGTCGTCGGTAATCTCAACGTGTGCGCCCGCTCGCTCAAGTCCGCGAGTTGCAGACCGGAGATTACCGAGCCCGTAATCAACGAGCGCGACGGACACCGATTGATCCGGCGAAGATGTCCTCATGCGCTAACTACCTCAGTGCCGGCAAAGATATTTTCCATCTGGCCATGCCGTTTCGTACAGGTATATATCACTCAGTAACTCCATGAAGAAAGTGTTCGCAAAAAGCAAGCAAGAGATATCGATCACACTCACGATGTCGAAGCGACAGACGTTCACCAAAGTAGCGGGCACAGCGGGGATTATCGGACTCGCAGGGTGTGACAGTACTAGTGGTAGCGACCCGGAGATGACCTTCGGAGGAGACAACACGATCGATTTTGCTATCTCGCCGTCCGTCCCACAGAAGCATCTTCAACTCCAGTACGCTCCGTTCCTTGATCACGTCGAGAGTTATCTCAAAACCGAGAGTGTCTCGGACGACCCCACAATAGAGGGGAATATCGGAAGCACCCACAGTGCAGTAATCCAGTCACTCGACCGGGCCACGACGGATATCGCAGAGACCGGGCCGTTCGCGGCCTATTCGACCCCAACGAGTGGCTCGGTCGCGAGAACTCGTGGGTTCAAAACTCACCGAGCCGTGATTGACCGTCACCGCCGTCATCGCTGATTCCGCTCAGTTCGCTCGCACGGCCGATCGTCTCGAAAAACCCGTCTCGCTGGCTCCGATCATACAGTGTCGCAGCCGGGTGGACCGAGAGCAACACACGCCGCGACACCCCGGCAATCCGGGCGTCGACGATATCACCCGATTCAGCCGTGATTTTCACCGACCGGTTGAGCAGGTGCTCGCTCGGAACCTTCCCGAGTGTGATGATCAGTGTCGGATCGATTCGATTGATCTCTGTCTCGATATAGCCCCGACAGTTAGACAGTTCACCCGTCGAGGGGTCACGATTGTCAGGTGGCCGACACCGGACACAGTTGGTGATCCGTACCTCGTCGCGGCGCACACCGACGTCTTGGAGCGCCTCGTTCAGCACATCCCCGGACCGTCCAACGAACGGCTCTCCGTGTTGATCTTCTGTTTCCCCGGGACCCTCGCCAACGAACACCAAATCAGCATCTGCCGGGCCAGCGCCGTTGACAATCTGGCCACGCGACTCGACGAGCGCCGGACAGTGTTCGCAGCTGTTGACATCCAAGCCGTCATTCATACTCTTGATAACGGTGCGCAACTGAAAAGCACCGTTCTAATTTTCAGTCGTATACGAGAGTATCCATGGAGAACCGGTCGCACTGGCGAGAACGTGCTGTGTCACTTGCCAACATGACCAGTGTGTCTCTGCGAACCCGCACTACCGGGAGTTGGACCGCCAGTTTGCACGTTCGGATTCGAATACCGACAATCAAATTACAGGAACTGTTAGCTGATGTCTCTGTACGCGCGGGCAGCGATCCGGGCCACACGTAGCGGTTCAAGAAGACCGTCCTCGAGGTGTGACTTCACCACTCGGAACGTCTCTTCTCGAGTGATCCCGATTGATCGGACGAACAACTCCCGGTCAGTGACGTGGATACGGTTTCGCTCGGGGAGTTGGTCGTACACGGCCATGCGGCCAGACAGTGCATCTCCGTCGAACTCTCGCCGGAGCACCGACTCAAGCCCGTCAGACTCCTCGAATGACACTGCAATCACCGGCCGATCAATCGCCGCCTCGAGCCGAGCAAGATCGATCAGATTGAACCACGCGGGTGCAATTCCAGCAGTCATTACTCGTTGTACATCCTCACGACCGAGCCGATCGAATAAGTCGATGAGTCTCTCGGTGGCGTCTAATCCACCGACAGAGCACGTTCCGAAGACCAATCCGTCAGTCACCCGATCACCTCGGACGATTGCACCTCCGATCCGGGATTGCTCAGCGCCGTCTGAAAACGCGATACCGAGCGTTCGGCTGCCAGATTTCACATATCTTCGTCTTTGATGTCTTGCAGTCGGTCGAGAAGTTCGTCGTTAGATGCCCCAATCTCGAAGTTGACGCTGCCTTCGTGGTTGTTTTCGGCCGCCTGCACGCTGTTTTGATCCTCGAAGTCGGCGTCAAATTCTTGATTTTCTTGTTCGGACTCATCATAGCTCCCAAATCCCATGCGTTGAAAACTTACTGATTGAATAGTATAAACCTCGTGGTGAGACATACCACACCATGGCTATACTTTTTCATCAGTGCACAGGTATAGCCGGGATGACCTAGACGGTCTCATAAACAACCCTGAGGCGTCACCGCGTTACTTGCGTCGGCTGTATTCGAGATCGCATCCACAGGCGTGCGTCTTGAACCGCCGGTAGAGACGAGATCTCGAGAGACCCCAGCCACGCGACACGAAAGCCAACAGACCAGAGGAGTGTCGTCTGTGGAGACACGCTTTTTGTGTCGGTGTATCGAGTATAGGTGTATGGATCCGATCAACGTCACGGCAGGAGCAGAGAGATTCACGAGTAACGTCTTTCTGGTTCCTGAAGAGCCTGTCACGCTGGTAGACGCAGGTGCGATGCCCGGTGTCGAGGATGTCATTCGAGATCATGTCGACAATCTCGACCAGATTGTGATCACGCACAGCCACGGCGATCATATTGCCGAGCTTGATACGATTCATGAGGAGTTCGACGCCGAAGTACACGCATACAGTGATCTTCCGCAGCGTGACATCTCGATCAGTGACGGCGAAGAAATCCAGATTGGTGACGAACGCTGTGAGGTGGTCCATACACCCGGTCACGCGGACGACCACGTATCGTTACTCGGAGAGCAACGTGTTTACAGCGGGGATGTCTTTGTGTACAATGATGGCGCCTTCGACGACGGTTCCTTCGGTCGAACAGACCTCGCAGGGCAGTCACGAGAACAACTCATCGAGAGCCTCGAATCACTTCTCGACCGAATGCCCGCCTCGACGGCCGAGATGTATGCCGGTCACGGAGATATCTATCAGTCAGCGACCGGACCTGACGAGCTACAAACAGTATTGGAGCGAGCACTTGAGCGGGCAAGACGGCGACAGCCAAAATACCCCGACGAGTGAGTGTCAAAAAGGAGATTAGTGCAGCCTTGACATCCTCCCCGCGCTAAACCGCGAGGATTCCACCGTGGGGGTTCGGCTCTGCCGAGTCCCCGGCGGTAACTTGCGGGTGTGTATGCTCCTCGTTGGGACGGTGAGCGCGTGGTGACGCCGACCAGTTGTGGTCGTCCCAGTTGAGGCATACGGGCCGTGCCATCGGCCGCGGTACGTCGGTTTCGTGCCGTCGAAGGA
>JAQCMZ010000223.1 GCA_028274825.1 Haloferacaceae archaeon | reverse complement strand
CCCGTATGGGCGGTAAGACAGGCTTGGCTTTCGAGTTGGATTGATAGAACTGAATTGTGCTCTCATCTGTGCGGCTGTGGATGACTCAGCCCGCGACTCACGTGTTTTTGAGAGGATTCCATGTCACAGGGAAATGTAATTGTCGACTGGATTGTACCCTGCCACCCTCACCGAGTGACACACTGGGAGCGAAATACCGGGCGATAGTTCATGTCCGCTCACACCCGAGAAGTGACGTGGAACGACGACAACTGTCTCGTGACGGGCTTCTCGCGATTGCGACATGCGCTCTGATGCTGCTTGGTATGGTAACTTTCGATATCGATACTCGGGGACTCGCGGATCCGTTGTTAATGAGTGGCGGGTGCGTTGGGATGGTTTGCATTGAGTTGCTGTTGCTTCGTGTTCCCGACCTGACTCGGCGACTCTGGGGACGACCGGTCGTCAGAATAGTGAGTACGCTCGGAGTAGTTGCCGGCGGCGGCTTTGCGGTGGCAGTCGGAGCGGCATGGGCTCTCGTGTTGTTGATCTGGGGGCTGTTAGCGTATATCGTACTCGTAGGCGTTGTAGCCGCCACAGGTCACAACCCACTGACTCGCCTGGTCTGAACCTGGCAGGCGGACCACAGCGACTGCCCTGAGGCTTGACCCGTGTGGAGTTACCTGATTGTGGGTCGAGAGTCGCCACACGCAGTCAAAACTGAATCAACAAATCACAGCGGTGGTAATGTGGAACCCAACGGCCTCAGCCGTGGCTGACGAGCGAAGACCGGCGTACCTGCGGTGGTGTCACATGACTCCTCGTTCGTCAGGAGCGGGTCCAGAATCAGTATACACCTGTCGCAGTCGGAATTGGTAGAGGGCAAGCGCGAACTCGGGTGCCTGCTCTGGCGGAATGACCGGGGCGGGCTGGTCGGTATCTCCAAATGAGTCGTTCGCCCACTGATTGTACTCTGTAATCAGTTCCCCGGCATCTTGTAGTGATTCTTGAAGCAGATGCGATGGGATATCGTTCATTGTTGATACTCTACCCGCAGTTGAGAGCAGGCAAGTTCGCTATATTCCCGACAAGCGCGTGTGATGGACATCGCAATTTGCCTTTGTGCTGATTCGGACAAGTCGGTTGTGGTATTAGTCAACCCCTGTTCTGAGAAGGGAAAATCCCCCGCAGATTTTGCTCTCCGGCCGAATCGTCTCTCGGCTGAAAACCGCCGCGTTGCTGAACAAGCCGTGTCCTCTCTTTCGAAGACAGCGACACGGCCAGTCAACGGCTACACGAGTGGTATCCGGCTGCGATACAGATTCCCTGAATCGGGTGAATAACTATTTATGTGAAGCACACATCAAATTTTGACAAGTCCATTTGTAATAGGACAACACTGATTGTATTCATGTCACGAGAAACACTGATTTTGATCGGGCGAGACGAGGTGGAGTCGGTCGCACAACAGCATGCTGATCGATTGCGCAACACCGATATCGCCGACACGGTGACTACCGTGACCTACGAGACGGAACCGGAGTCTGAACTCGCAGACGCGCTGTCGGCCGTGCGCGGACAGCGAACGTACGCCGTTCCGTTGTGTTTTGCACACACGCTCGAAACGCTGAAAGACATTCCGCGGGCGCTCAGCCGGCTCTCAGTGGAGACACGATACTGTGACCCGATCGGGGAGAGCCCAGCCGTGACCGAGACAATCCGTACCCGGGCGAGACGAGCAAGTGACGCTGACGCGCTCGTGCTCGTTGCGTTCGGGAATAGCCGTGACGATCACGCGCGGCAGGCTGTGACGTTCCATGCAGATCGGCTCCGAGACGAGTTCGACGAGGTTCGAACGGCGTACCTTCTCCAGAGTCCAGCCGTGGAGTGTGCACGCTACACACTGGAGGCTGACCACGCGGTTGTCTGTCCACTCTTTGTCGCCGAATGCGAGGCGACTCGCACGCAGATCCCCGACCAACTCGAGTTGCACCGTGGAGGACTTGAATACGCGAGTCCGCTCGGCACGGACAGCGCTGTGACCAGAGCAATATACTATCAGGTCGAGCGCGAGCGGATTCTCGCTAAGTCAGAGATGTCGACTCCTGGTCTC
Source organism: Haloferacaceae archaeon (assembly GCA_028274825.1). Classification (GTDB taxonomy): domain Archaea; phylum Halobacteriota; class Halobacteria; order Halobacteriales; family Haloferacaceae; genus J07HR59. The sequence goes on along the minus strand of JAQCMZ010000223.1, from coordinate 9,613 downwards.
GATCTTGTCGCGAATGCAGATCCTGTCGCGACCGATGGCGGCGAGAGCGACTGACCGGCTGTTCTCCACCCACGGGACCGGGAGTCTGCTCTGGACGACTGTCGGCCGTTTTCACAACGGGGTTGTCCTATCGGCGAACAACCATCACTGATAGGTCAGAAAACGGCGAGTCTCCAGACTGGTCTCCACCAGCGTGTTCGGCAAGACTACCGAGTGTCGTCCGTGTCACGTGTTCGTCGTCGTGGGTGAGTCGCTCACAGACGAGCACATCCGCCGTCGGATCACCGCCGTGTTCAAGCAAGTCAACGGCGATATCGCCTGGCATCCAATCGAAAGGGCGGGGTAACACCAGAAGGTGCCGGGTTCCGACGTAACGACGAAGTCGGTCGATGCTATCCGTGAGGTCGCCGCTCTTGTGAAGCGTGACGAAGGTCGCGTCTTCCATAGGTGTCCGAGCCCGACTGGCCGCGATCTGTATCGACGAGATTCCCGGGAGAACGCGCAGACTGACTGTCCCGTCTGTCGCAGTGTCGACTGCCCGTTCGACCTTTCCGACGAACTGGTAGCCAGAGTGATTTGGATCGCCCATCGTCACCGCAACACCCTGGTCTCCGTTCCCCACACGCTCGGCGAACGCTGCCAGGGTGTCTGCTTCGTCCCAGTAACCGCAGGTTAGACACTCCGCGTCGGTCTGATCGTGAACGAACTCGACCACCGTCTCGAACCCGACAACGACATCCGCCTTCCCAAGTGCACGCTCGGTCCGTGACAGAAGGTACTCGGGATTCCCGGGGCCGATTCCGACGGCGTGAACAACTGGCTCTGAGCCGGGTGTGTGGTCGGGTTCGGGAGTGTCGCTCGCGTATGCTGCCGGGTCCGGGCCCGTCTCGAGGTCGTATTCGTCTGTCATGGCGCGTTTCCACCGAGACTGTCGAGCGTCGCCTGGCCGTTTCGAACGTCGCTCGCGGCGTGGACGAGTTCGTTTGTCAACCCGGCTGCGACTCCAGATCCGCCGCGTCGACCGACGTTCGTGACTGCCGGGATATCACAGGTCTCGGCGACCTCACGGATTCGCTCTCGACTCTCTGCAGCCTTGACGAATCCCACTGGCGTCGCAACAACGACCGCCGGGCGTGTTCCCTGCTCGATACAGTCGGCCAGCGCGAGCGCGGCAGTCGGCGCATTCCCGATTACTGCGATTGCGCCGTCGTACACGTCACGCTCGTCGAGTTCAAGCACACTCGCCGCAGTTCGGGTCATCCCAGTCTCAGCAGCGAGTTCTGCACCATTGCCGATTGCTTTCCTGACTTCACAATCGTGGCCTCGCCCTGTGATCCCTGATTGCACCATCGTGATATCTGTCACGACTGGACTCTCCTCGAGAACAGCTTCTGCACCAGCCTGAAGCGGATCGTTAGCGAACCGCATCAGGTGTGTGAACTCGGGATCGCCGGTCGCGTGAACGGCCTTTGCCCGCAGACGATCGGCTGGTGTCTCCTGTTCGACCAACTCGTGTACGTGGTCCATACTCGTCTCGGCAATCGCCATCGCGTCTTCAGTCGTCGCCCCAAGGTCGGCGTAAGCCGCAGATTCCTCACTGTTAGTCGTCATCGCTGGTCACCTCCACTGGACCGCGTGAGGCACGCTCCTCGATAGTCCCGTCAACGTTGAGGTTCTGATCCCGGAGTTCCCGCGTAATGTCATCATCGGCATCCCAGAGTCCGCGGTCGATTGCCTCCAACAGTGTGTCTGTGATCGATTCCAGCGCCCATGGATTGACCTCTCGCATCCAGTCGGCCCGGTCATCGTCGAGTGCGTATTTTTCCGCCACATCCTGCCACAGACGGTCAGAGACGACGTTCGTCGTCGCGTCCCATCCAAGCGCCACGTCGACCGTCTTCGAGAGATCGCCAGCGCCCTTGTAGCCGTGCTCTTCCATCGAATCGAGCCAGTCTGGGTTGAGAACCCGTGCGCGCATTGCCTTCCGGACTTTCTCTTCGTTCGTGTACACGGTCACGTTGTCCGGATTCGAGGAATCGCCGACGTACGATGCCGGCTCCTCGCCGGCCACCTCGGTGACGGCAGTGATGAATCCACCGTGAAATGCATACCAGTCAGACGAATCAAACTCATCTTGTTCCATGGTGTCTTCGATTTTCACCGTTGCCTCGACGGTTCCAAGTCGGCGCTTAAACGCGTCATGTGCGGCTGAGGCGGTACCCCGAGACCCCAGAGCGTACCCGCCCCATTGCACGTACACCTCGGCGAGGTCTGCAGCATCATCCCAGTTTCCCTCGTCGACTGCCTTGTTCGTCCCCGCTCCGTAGCCGCCCGGTCGTGTCGTGAACACGCGGTGTGCTGCCGCCGTCTCAGGGTTCTCGTGGCCATCAGCCGCTAATTCCGCAGTGTCCGACTCGACGTGTTTTTTCACGTAATTCAGATCGTCCGGTTCGTCAAGTTCGATGACCGCTTCGACAGCGTCGTGAATGACACTAGCAGCCTGTGGGAACGCATCTCTGAACAGCCCAGACACACGCGTCGTCACGTCAACACGCGGCCGCCCGAGTTCATCGAGCGGGATCGGCTCCACGTCATCGATCCGTCCGGCATCAGTCCAGACGGGTTCAACACCCATGGTGGCGAGCACCTGCGCGATTGTCTCACCCCGAGTGCGGACGGTTGGCGTACCCCACGCGACAACACCAATCTCTTCTGGATACTCGCCCTGTTCGTCGCGGTGGCGAGCCAGCGTGTCGGCTGCAATCTCGCGGCCGACCTGCCAGGCGGGCTTTGCTGGGATTTTCCGTGGGTCGAGCGTGTAGAAGTTCCGGCCGGTCGGGAGCAGATCGACTCCGCCGCGTGTCGGGGCTCCCGATCCTCCCGGGGGGACGTATTCGCCAGCCAGCGCGTCAGCTGTCCGCGGGATCTCAGCCTCGGCTCCGCGAACTCGCGGCGCGGCCTCCTCGGAAATGAACTGTAATGCGTCTCGAAGCTCATCGTGTGCTCCCCCGCGAACCCGGGCGTCGCCAAGCGGGTCAACGTCGACAACTAACAGATTGATCGTCGTTTCGTCAGCCGCACCGGCTTCAGGCTCCGATTCGGGAACGTCGAAGTCGTGTTCAGCGAGCCGCTGAACGAGGGTTTTACTTGTCTCGTACACCGCGTCGGCGGCTTCCCCGTACGTCATCCCGAGCGTATCGTCGTACGTGCCCGGATTGTTCAGCATCCGCTCGTAATCGACACCGAGAACGCCGGCGACAGATTCATGAAGACTGGGCCCGCCAGGGTTTTTGAGCCGGGTCAACGCGACAAGATACTCCACGAGCCGGTTGTCCGCCGGGGGCTCACCCATCGTGTGAAGACCGAGTCGGATTTGTGTGGTTTTCACGTCAGTCACGTACGAGTGAATTCGCTCGACGAGAGTTTCGATAGCCACCTCGTCACCGTCAACTGCCCCCTCGGCAAGGGTCGTGCCAGCCTCATCTGGTCCCCGAACGTTGGCTTGCTCGTCGATATCGCCGGCAATCCCGAGTTCGACTGCCAGATCGAGATCAGCCACCGTCTCTCGGATGAGCTCTCCGAGTCGAGCGCCGTCATCGTTGCGAACTTCGGTGCCGCCAGCCTCACGATACCGTCGGGCCAGATCTTCTAAATCGGCAAGTTCGTCGTAACTCCCGGCGCGACGCATAACAGGGGTGAGATAATCCACAATCGCCGCATACGACCGGCGTTTCGCCTGTGTGCCTTCGCCAGGGTTGTTGACGATATACGGGTAGACGTTCGGCAGATCGTCGATTAGCCCGTCGGGGGCAGACCCAGCCCCGAGCCCGACAGTTTTGCCGGGCAGCCACTCTAAGGAACCGTGCGTGCCGAGGTGGACGACTGCGTCGGCAGCGAATTCGTTACGGAGCCAGCCGTAAAACGCGACGTAATCGTGTGGTGGCCAGAGGTCAGAATCGTGGTACACTTTCTCCGGGTCCATCCCGAATCCCCGCGGAGGCTGGACGGTCACAAGGACGTTCCCGAACTCGGCGCCAGGAATCGCGAACGGCCGGTCTGGTGGATCTCCCCACTCGTTGAGGACCCCCTCACGGAACCGGTCGCTAGCTTCACCGAACCACTCGGTGTACTGTGCGGGTGAGACGGTGTCGACACTGCGGTCGCGCACGTCGTCCGGGGCCACCCACCGGTCATCGAGGGTGAGTTGACTAGTCAACTCATCGATCAACTCCTCGCCGGTACTGATTGGACCAGCGGTCGTCGCGCCGGTTCGGTGTTTTGTCCCGAGCGAGTACCCTCGATTGGCGAGTTCGTCTAACAGATTGATTGTCGAGTCCGGAGAATCGAGTCCGAACGCAGTGCCGATCCCGTCGTTGCTCGGCGGGTAATTGTGCAATACAACAGCGATATTCTTCTGTTCGTTCGGTGTCTGTCCGAGCGAGGCCCAATTGACGGCGAGGCGAGCAGCGTGATCGACACGATTCTCGATTGGAAAGTGCTGTTTGGGTGCCGAGCCGATATCTGCGGTATCATCTGTCCGCTCTTTCCCCGAGATGGGGTGGGTGATCACGTTCCCGTCGAACTCGGGTAAGGCGACCGACAGCGCGAGTTCAAAGCCCATCACGCCAGTCTCGCTCGACTCGTAGCGCGACCGAGACCGCATCGTCGTCACTGTCTGAATCACGGGCACGCCGAGTTTCTCGAGAAATACACTCTCGGTGTCGGCCCCCTCGTCCGCAGCATCCCGTCCGCGCTCGCTCATCGAGAGTGAAAACATGAACGACGAGAGCACAGCGTCAACGACCGGTTCGCCGTGATCATCAGTGAAATACTGCTCGGCGGTCCACTTTGCGTCTTCCTGACCCGCCTCGTCACTGACCGGATTGCAAAACACCGACAGCGCATTTGCGCCGAGTTCTTCGATCCGCCGGATCTGCGCATCAACGTAGTTGACGTTCTCGTGTGTCCAGTGAGACTCATAAAACCAAATCCCGATTGTCGGCTTGTCTGTCTCGAACGTCGCGGTCAGTTCCTCAGGGGTCGTGCTCGGGTAATCCGGGTGATAGACGCCCTCTGTCGGAAGTTCGATTGGGTCGTCCACCTCGCCTACCGTATCGGTGGGGCTGTACTCCCGAGCGAGAAATCGCATCCCATTCGCGATGTTGACCGTGCCACCGCAGTCGAGATACTCAGAGACGGCTGTCCGATCTGCCGTCGTGACCGTGGAATCTTCGAGCGCGAATGCATCGCCCGTTGCCTTCACCACCAGTGGAACACCAGCGTCTTCGAGCTCTTCGAGTGTGAACTCGTAGGCAGGCATACTGTCTTTGCCCCCGTGCAGCCAGAGAACAACCGCGGCTGCGTCCCGAAGTTCGTTGACAAACGACGCCACGTCAGTTTGCTCATCAAGGTCACTGTCCGACCGGACGACGAGTTCGATCCCCGGCAGCTGTTCTGCAGCCGTCTGTACCGCTCCTACCTCGTTTTCCGTCGCCGTGTATAGCCCGATTTTCGTCATAACTTATTAAACCTCCACTGTAATAACACAAGTATGGTTGATTTGGGGACAAGTAAAAAAGTTTCCACTCCACTTCCGGCAATTGTCGGTCAGGCTGATCTCAAACGGGTGCTTCTCGCACTGGCTGTCGAACCTGAACTCAGTGGTGCGCTACTCAGAGGTGAAAAGGGGACCGCAAAGTCGACATCCGTCAGAGCACTCGCAGAGCTGCTGCCCGAGCAGCGTGTCGTCGCGGATTGCCCGTACGGTTGTCCCCCGGACAGTTCTTGTGCGGATTCCAGCAACCAGGTGGTGAGCAATCAGTGTGTGGAGTGTCGTAAGCGGAATAATCCATCCGTCGAAACGCGACCGGCTCCACTCGTCACGCTCCCACTGGGGGCGACCCGTGACAGAGTGGCTGGAACGCTGTCTGTCTCTGACGCACTTGATGGCAAAGCCGAGTTCGACCCGGGGCTACTCGCTCACGCGAACCGAGGAATTCTCTACGTAGACGAGGTGAATCTGCTTTCAGATCATCTGATCGATATGTTGTTGGACGCGGCAGCGATGGGGACAAATCGCGTCGAGCGTGACGGCGTCAGTGTTTCTCATCCTGCGGAATTCACACTCGTGGGAACGATGAACCCCGAAGAAGGGGAACTGAGACCGCAACTTCGCGATCGGTTCGACCTCTGTGTCGATATCACAGGCTCAGAGAGCATCGACGAACGAGTTGAGATCCTCACTCGGGTAGTTGAGGATACCGCCGACCAGAGTGGCCAAGATCTCCGAACAGAGTTCACATCAGAGACGGCCGCACTCTGCGAGACCATCCACCAAGCGCGCGAGCGCAACCCGGAGATTCCCGCGGAGTTCAAACGGAGTATTGCTGAACTCTGCCGCGATACAGATGTCGATGGGCATCGTGCTGACTTCGCTATCGCACGAGCGGCGCGGGCGTTTGCGGCACTCGACAGCCGATCAAAACTCGTTCAGTCAGACGTAGCCGAAGCCGCCGAGTACGCACTAGCTCACCGGCTGCAGAGTCTTCCGTTTGAAGAGCCGACCGATCCCGAAGACGCAATCGCGGATCAGTTCGACGACCGAGACGACGGAGAGAGTGACTCAGAGGCCGACCCCAACGCTGGTGATGATGATTCGACTGAGAGGGAGTCTCCCGCTGAGAAATCCGACTCTGACAGTGAGTCTGGCACCGACGAAATCCCGGGAAATAAAGACCATCTCTCAGACACACAGACGGATTCACCACCTGACGAACACGACCCTGATGTCAGCGACTCTGACCGGGACCGTCCCGATATCTCCGGTGATCATAATCCGCAGAGTGAGGATGGTTCAGAGCCGTCGTCGGGTAAAGCGGCGACTGAAAACCCTGGTGAAAACACAGGCGGAAACACAGACGCGGGTGCTGATGAAGACGACGCTGAGGATGCGGAACCGGCCGCACCGCTTCCACCAGGAGCGACACGGCCAGCAGTCGGTGACGCGGTGTCGCCTGATTCACCGCCGTCTGCCGATCACGGCGATACCGCGGGTGATGAGAGGGGTCGGGCAACGGCAATGCCGTCTTCGAGCGGGCAAGGCCCGATAGTTCGAACAGAGCACACAGACGAAAGTAATTCCGTAGATCTGGCAGCGACTATTCGAACAGCAGCACAGAGAGGCCGGTCACGGCCAACCGACGATGATCTTCGCCGAGCAGTCCGTGTCAACGATGCGAGCACGCTCACAGTGTTTCTCACCGACGCCAGTGCGTCGATGGCCCCCGCGATGCGGACTGCAAAAGGCGTGGCACTAGAGCTGTTAGGTGATGCATACACCGAACGAGACGAAGTGGCGTTGATCTCGTTCGGTGGTGAGGAGGCCGAAATCCTTCTTCCCCCAACAACGAGTGTGTCGATGGCCGCCCGTCAACTAAAGCAACTCCCGACCGCAGATCGGACCCCTCTGCCGGACGGTCTCCAGACGACCGCAACCCTCATCAAGCAGGAAGCGCCCTCCGCGGCGACGGTTGTTCTCGTTTCTGATGGCCGAGCAAACGTCACAACGGGTAGTCCAACGACTGCGACCCGCCAGGCAGCCGTGCAGCTCGCGGAGACGGATGCATCTGTTCTCGTCGTCGACGCCGGTGAGTCGCGGGCTGGTGTGCTCGATATCGTCTGTGAGACAACCGACGCACGGAGAATCCCACTCGATACGCTCTCGCTGGAATCAGTGGAGAAAAACTAGTATGGTTTCCGTCAAGCGTAAGATTTACAATCTAAGTTTACTTCGTACAAATCGAATTTATGACGACAAACACTGACACTGTTGCCGACCGTTTTATTGGGGCGACTGCACGGGGGAACCTCATACTCGCAGTAACCGCGATCATGATTGTTGCGGCAATTGGATTCACTCTCCTGTTCATGCAGGACCCACTTGCCCACGAGGCGTTACACGACTTCAGACACGGTGCCGGAATCACCTGTCACTGATGATCGACAGGATTCGATCCGGCGTCGTTGCGGGGACAATCGCCGGACTGCTGTACGGGTTGTTCAATTGGCTTGTCGTCTCACCGGCCGTCGGGCATCTCGAGCATCTTGTCTCTCACGGCAGTGAACACGGCCACGATATAACCCACACTATCGGTGACTCCACGGGAGCGATCATCAGCGCTGGCGGCGGCGTCCTCTGGGGGATACTACTTGGAGTTATGTTCGGTATCGCGTATTACCTGTTTGAGCCAGCACTCCCTGGTGGGCAGTCGAGACCGTACGTTCTCGGTGGGACCGGCTTCTTGATTGTATCTCTCGTACCTTGGACCGTACTTCCGCCGGCTGTGCCCGGATTGGAACCTCTGTTCGGCTCGTCTCTCCGGGTCAGCTTGTATTTGGGTTTGATGGGTATTGGGTGTCTCGTCGCAGCAGCGTGTGTGGGTGGATACAGTCGTGCGCGAGACAGCCACAGCCGCGCCGTCGGTGTGTGCACCGCAGCCGTTCCGCTGGCTGCACTCGGGGTCGTCTCGGTTGTTGCTCCACCGTCACTGAGTGGTGGTGACATCTCGTCTCAACTGGTGATTGGGTCTCAACTCCTGGTCGCCTTCTCGCAGGCTGGTCTCTGGGCGATGATTGCCGGGTGGTTTCGTTGGTCTGAGCGGCGCGACAGTCGACATGACATTGATTCACCGGCGTCAACTGCGAGAGGAGCAGACTGATGGAACGACGAACAGAGAAGATGCACGAGCGTGGGCTGACTGCCACGGTTCTCGTCTGCACCAACGAGCGATCCGAACACGCTTGTTGTGCCGCTGTCGACGGTTGCGATGTCGCCGATGCGGCCCGTGAGTGGCTTCGCGACCGGGACCGCTACTGGTCAGAGGTTGCTGTCGCAGAGACATCGTGTCTCGGAATGTGTAGCCAGGATGGGGTCGCTGTCGTCGTTCAGCCACGCGACGAGTGGTTCGCAGAGGTGAGTACGGCCGACGTGCCGAGACTGATGTCTGCCGTGTTCGGCGACACGGCAGGCGGTGCTGGGGCGGGTGACCCGATTCCTGAGAGGTAAGACGGTCAGCCACAAAAATGAAGTGTACGACGATTTCGCGACTATCCCGGCTCCCGAAGTGTACTCGTCGGGGCCAACTCAGGATCACTGTCGATTAGAACGTTTCCGAGTCGAGAACTCGATGTGGGACGTTCCTATCACGGAGTTTAGACGTGTGTCGTGGAATCTCGTCGGTTACTGCAACCAGCAACACATCGAGCCCGAGCATTCCTGCCTCTGCGACGGCTTCGGCAGTTCCGAAGCGAATATCAGGGTCAATATCACTTTGTGAGACGATTGCGTATGCTTCTGTCCCGGCCACCGCGACTAATCCGTCATCAGAGATGTGCCTCGAGATTACGGCCGGATCTGGTGGGGCTTCGTCGGTGACGGGAGGGACTGGCAACACAGAAACAGTTCCGACATCGTAATCGAGTACACCGTCGAAGTCGGCAACACCGACGGCAGCTCCAGCCTCCGCGCTCGTCACGGTGACGGCAGTCGCGGTTCCGCCGGCAGGGTTTGCGTGGAGGGTGCCATCGCGCATCACGAGCCCGACCGTGCACCCCT
>JAQCMZ010000040.1 GCA_028274825.1 Haloferacaceae archaeon | reverse complement strand
TTTTTTGAGCGAGCCGATGGGAGACAGGTCGGAGTCAGCGACGGCATACTGCTACTCGGCACAGGGACAGACGAGCGGGTAGATTTGACGCGGCTCGCGGATACCGGTGCTGGGGATTACCCGCGATTGCGTGACGCCGACTCCGAAGGTGCAGAGGTAGTTGACGCAGCGGGGTCGGGTCTCCGTCTCGGCGGCGGCCGCGAGTTCGGGTCATTTCATGAACAGGCACAGTGGGGCGTTGAAACGTTCCGTGCGGGTGAAGACGGATTCTACCAGGTGATTACGCTCGTCTTCCCATCGGAGAGCGGAGTTACGCTCGGCGATGTGAAGACAGCGTATCCGGAACGGACCGGTCTCCAAGCCGGCTGGACAGCCGGGGTTGACTCGTTCGATGCAGAGCGTGACGACCGGATCGTGACGCTTGAAGCCCGCGTTCCACGGAGAAACCTCGTCACGCTTCAGAAGTTTGCCGCTCCCGTGCAGGCGACATGGGGGTTCGACTGAAACGCAACGTCACGCCGCCTGACGATTCGTCACGAAGCGGGTGAGCCAGTTCCGGCGTCCCGTCCTTCGGTTGATATCGACACCGACCAGGCCTCATACCGACTCGACAGCAGGGAGATCTGGGCTGACGCCGGAACAGTCACACCGGGTGATCAGACGACGCTCGACCTTACCGATACGCGCGGGTTACGGTCTGTGAGTCTCAACCTCCGGCGGGTCCATGATGAGTATTACTGGTCTCTCGCACACCGGGATATCGAAGGCGCGACAGGCAGCGACGAAGCATGAGTCGGTTATCGAAAGCACAGTCGACCAGCGTTGACTGGTGCTCGGCCGCTATCCTGCCACGACAAACAGTCGATAATTCGCAGGTGGTGTTGTCTCCTCGAGTGGCTGAGCCGCTGTCAGTGGGCCAGGATTTGAGTGACTGTGGTCAGTCACTACGGCAACCACGAAATCGCAGTGACTGGTCAGGAGGGCGACTCACCGCGAGGCAGACAACGGGAGACACGTCACCGGACGAGCAGGACCTCAGCCGAGTCCTTGAGCTACTGGACGATGAACACGTACGGACAATCCTTGCAGCCACGAGTGCAGAGCCATGCTCCGCAGGGGAGTTGGCCGAATACTGTGGGATCTCAGCCTCGAATATCTATCGGCGACTCAGTGAATTACAGGAACTGAATTTGCTGCGCGAACAGACGCGGCCCCGGCCAAATGGAAATCACGAATCGGTATACACGGCAGAACTCAGCGCGCTCGAACTCCGTTTCGAAGACGGAGACATGACGTGGTCACTGACGCGTAAAGAGAGCGATATTGCCGACGAACTGACCCGAATGTGGCAGAACTTCGAATAACCGTATGCCCGTACCACTGCAATTCATCCAACGAGCACTCACCGAGGGGTCGGTTGTTGACCTCGCTACAGGCGTGGCCGCAACCCTATCAGCAGTCATCGGGCTGTACATCGGCTACCATGCGTTCCGCGGGCTTCGGCGTCACGGAGACCCGTCGATGCGATACCTCTCGTTCGGGATGGTCATCCTATTCGGAGTGACGTATGTCGTCGCGTTGGTCGGCCAGGGCTTGGTCGTGTTTGAGAGTTTCCCGGTATACTATCAGTCCCAGCTTCGGTTGATCGTACGGCTCCTTCAGCTGACGGGTCTGGGTTGTATCGCCTATGCCATGCGGCTGGCGGTCCGGTGACGGCCGATAGAAGACCGGAAGCAGAGTGAATGAACGACCCGTCCGCCACGTGGGGTATTGATGAGCAGACGTCGCAGTGATGGCAGGCCTCATAATACTATCCTGTCCATAAAAGTAGGCGGACTAACCGCTCGGTCCCAGACCTCATTGCGGCTGTTTCAGCAGGAGAGTTGCCGAAACAATCGGTCTTCAATGGAGCCACTCATGTCGATCTGAGCAGCCGATTGTCACGACGGTGAGTGGGGAGCAAACAGCTGGTTACAAATTAAACAGTGCTTCTGTGCTTGAGCGATCAAGACGCTCCAGAAGGACTGTTATCGGTATTCGTGGCACAGCGCTCTGAATACGACTCGCTGGGCATATCGTTCATCGTTCCATCGGGCCTGATTCGAACGGTAATCGCGTAACACCCCCCGCCTCTATTCGGGCGAGGATATGTCCGTTGTACGGAATGTGTCCCGTTATCAAGCCGGGCGGTGACGGTGTATTCCCTCCGTTCGGTTGGAAGCCCGTCCTGCCGGGTGAATACCGGCTGCGGCTCGGAGGCTGGTGGGGCCTGCAAAGACCGTCTCTCCATCTGCGGTGACCTCTACAGAAACTCTATGCACCGTATCATCCATGTTGAGGACGGTGATTACCCCGAGTTGCGTACGGGATGGTCGGAGTGCGGAACAGCCCGCGAGGCCGACCAGTAGCCCGTTGCTCGCAGCCACAAGGAAACGCCGTCGGGACCGATTCAGGGACATACGACACGTGTTCCGACGTCCGCAGAGACGAGTAAATCTACGATAAAACACACCCGGCCCGAGTTATTGCTCATCCGCAATGCGCTCAACGGCTAGTACGAGGCGATAAAACAAGTAAATAACGAACAGCGCGAGGCCAATCGAAAGGAGTCCACCCCACGCTGCGAGCCAGAGGACGATAGTCCCACTAACGAGAATGCTATACACGAGAGAGAGGATCAGTAGGCTGACGATGGCGGGGACAGTAAACCGGGGGACCTTCGCTTGCAGGTCGGCGACGCTCATAGAATCCGATTAGGACATCATCGGTATGATATTTGTGAACTAGGTGCGCTTACTGGTTACTCTCTACGGCCGACTGATTCATCCATCACATTGTGAACTTAACAGCGATGGGGTAGTGGTAGTGTCTAGATAAGCTGGTTCCATGCGAAGGCAAACGCTTGTAACCAGTTTTCAGCGGTACTCGGTTCGACGTGGCCAAACGTATTTGAGAATTGGTTAGTTCGACGTTTTAGTTCACGAAAGACACGTTCGACAGCATTCTGATTCCCATGTGTAACATGCTGGAATCGGAGTCCATGCCACCGACAGGCTGTCTGCAACCATGGTGCTCCATCGACGAGGAAGGTCGCGTCGTCAATTCGATGTTTCTCACGGAGTTCAGAGAGAAACATCGAGGTGTTCGCAGTGGTCCTCGTCGAAAATAGCCCGACGTGAAGCAGACGGTTAGTGTCG
>JAQCMZ010000192.1 GCA_028274825.1 Haloferacaceae archaeon | reverse complement strand
GTGAACTCTCACATAATGGCCATATTTGAATTCGGCTGGATTGGACTACTGCTGGTGATGATAAGTGGGGGATTCGGTGCAGTCGGGCTCCTGCCATTTCTCGGAATCGGACCGGACGCAAATGATCAGAGCAGTCAGATAACGGCGTTCGTACTGTTTTTCATTATTCTGTCGAGTTTGACGGCTATAGCAGCCTCACTGCTCTGATCAGCCGTCGGAAGGGTATTCAGATATTCACTACCGTCTACGGGCGGAACAGCACGAGTGTTCCGGAGCTTGACGCCGAGGCGGTTCACGGGAGGCGTATGTTGACTGCTTCGGGCCTCGGGTTACGGATCTCGGTTTTAGAACAGTTTTCCGTGATCTGACGACCACCGACCCGCCTGACGGACTGATTATCGGGGTTTCGCAAGCGTAGCCACGACCTCACACGCCTGTTCGTCAACCGTGGTGCCGTTCAGGATGGGACGCCGACCGTGCGGTTGCTATTTTTCGTTCAGGACGGATCCAGAGTTATTGGCAATTGGGGGCTTTCCGGATACAAGAAGTCTTGACATCCTCCTCCGCGTGACCGCGTCGCCTGCGCGTGACTGCCCGCCAGACGCAGTCTGACGACGGAGGAATCCTGAGCGGTGGAGATGTCAGGTCTGACAGTTCTACCGGAAATCCAGACAGTATGAATCTGAAGGGGTACACATGGTCTGAGCGGGTGGGACTGCTGGGAGTGGCAAGCCCCCGGGACTCCTCTTCTCGACCGCGTCTGGCGTCCAAGCATTGTTTATGCTGCAGGGACGCCAGCAGGCGTCAGCACACTCGGAGTTACTTTTCTCGTGCGTGCAGCAGTCGACTCCGCACTGACTCTGTGAGAATCAGCCGGTCATCGACTGGGTTCGATTAGTGCGTGGTTGCTTGGGGCGAGTAGACCGCCATCGCAGGACGGGTGACAATCGCTCTTTTGTCACCAGTTTCCTATCGTTCCGTATGGCGACCGTCAGATTACAACCACGGTTCGAAATCTCAGACTCTGTAATGAGAGTGGATTCTCTCTCGGGGTGACGGTGCGTATCCACGGCCTGAAGGCCGTGGTATTGCACCTTCCTAACGTATAGATTGATCTCATTCGTCAGACTCCACCGCACGTTCACCACCGGAGTCAGATGCAGGTCCTGATTCGGATTCTGGCGGTGACGACGAGTTGGCACGGCCGATGGCTCGATTGACACCAATCCCGGTCGCGAACACGCCACCGACGAGACCGGCGAACCCGATCACCGTTCCTGCACCCTCGTACCCACCGAAGGTGCGAAGATTTGCGGTCAAGAGGAGTGCTCCAATCAGCGCCACCCCTGCTCCAGAGAGGCGAGTTGATTCAACGCGATTCACGAGCGGGCCGTTCACTCCCGCACCGAGAAACGCAACTCCAGCCGACACGCCGAGTCCGAGAAGTGAGATCCTGGTCAGCGACCACGGCCACGACCCTGTGGTAACCCCCAACCCGACGATCCCACAGACGACGACTAGCCCCATCCCGAGATCAATTCTCCGCCGGAGGGTTTCGCGCATATGAATCTAGTCGGTCGGTCGAATAATGAGCGTTGTGACAGTCCGGAACCCCGCTGTGCACGCGCTGACCGTGCGAGCACTGTGGACTGTCTACTGATGGCTCACGGCAGAGCGAGACGCAATCCCGTTCACACACTGACGGCGGGTCGATGTATATTAATTCAGGTTGAATGCCTGTCCAGCCGTGAGAGGAAATCAACCGCTTCAGTATGGACCCCCCTCACAAGAGTCGTGCGGGAACTCATCGCAGCCGTAGGTGGATGTCAGACCCAGCCTTCTTTGACGAGTAGTTCTGCGTTCAACAGCGACGCCCCAGCAGCCCCGCGGAGGGTGTTGTGTGCGAGGCAATTGTACTGAGTTCCCTCGGTGGTGTCTCTGACTCCCCCGACGACAATCCCCATTCCATCCGCATACCATCTGTCGAGTCGTGGCTGCGGGCGGTCGGGGGTGTCCTGTTCGAACACTTTGATCAACTGGTCGGGAGAACTGTGAAGATCTGCACTCTCGAAGTCACGGAAGGCTTCGCGGACCGCTCCCGGATCCGGGTCGGACGCGAACTCAGCGAAGACGTTCTCAAGATGACCGTCGAGCGTCGGGATTCGATTGCACGAGGCAGCGATATCAGTCTCGTGAAGTTCCAACTCGGCGCCATCGAAATCACCCAACAGCTTTCTGGCCTCGGTTTCCATCTTGCGTTCTTCGTTTCCGATATGCGGGATAGCGTTGTCGATGATCTCCATCGACGACACGCCCGAGTAGCCAGCCCCAGAGACAGCCTGCAGCGTCGAGACGTTCACCGATTCGAGACCGAACCTGTCTAACGCTGCCAGCGTCGGGACCATCGTGATTGTCGAGCAGTTAGGATTCTTTACGAGTGCCCCGTCCCAGTCGCGGTTTTCCTGCTGGACCTCGAGCAGTCCGAGATGACCGGGATTAATCTCGGGAATTGTCAGCGGGATATCTGGCGCCATTCGGTCGTTTGACGAATTCGAGGAGACGACGTATCCTGCCTCGAGAAAGTCCGGTTCGACCGCAGCGGCGACATCAGAGGGGAGCGACGAGAAGATGAGTTCGACACCATCGGAGACGACCGATGGATCCGTCTCCCGGATCTGCTGGTCCGCAACGAACTCCGGGATCTTTGAACTGAGCCGCCACTCTGCGGCTTCTCGGTAGGTCTCTCCGACGCTATCGTCGCTGGCTGTCACACATGTGAGTTCAAATGTAGGGTGTTCATCGAGCAGTTGTACGAATCGTTGTCCAACAGCGCCCGTCGCCCCGAGGATACCGACCTGAACAGTCATTGTATGCGAGTGAACAACACGGGGTTAAGTTCGTTCGGATTCTGGTCGATAGCAGCGTCGTTCGGATAGCCTCTGTGTGAGATGAGGTCTCCCGGTGTGGGGTGGACTCAGACGACTCACTCATCAGACACGGCGTCTCCAGTACTGACCCAAGAGTCTCACCCCCGGGGATACTTCTCTTTTGATCCTCAGCTATCAACCTCGTGATAGAAACTGCTCTGGTAAAGTGTAAACACTCCCGAGTTGTAATTGCAGACGCGTGCCGTTAGTCCCCGCCTGAGTTCACCCAACAGGGTGCGATGACAGCGCGGCGAACCCCGGCATGCAACAGGGGTCGCGCACTCCGCGGCCGACGTCGTCGCGAGACGACCGCCTGCCGTCGCGCAGACGGCCGCCCGGCACGAGGGTTTCCCGGCTGACTCGGCACACTGCCAGGTATGACGTCGATCGTTAGTGTCCCGGGCGTACACTTTCAACCTATCACAGAGACATCTCTGCACACCCGATGATGGTACCCACGGATACCTCGGTGACACGGCCGTGCCACGACAGCAGTTTTCGGCTCCGTAGCGAGAGTGTTCTGACTCCGGTTGGGTACAGTCAGAACCCCTGGGCGGTGCCGTCTTTGCGGGGCTCTGTTGCTCCCGACAGGACTCCGTCCACGTCGCGGGCAATCTGTGCGCCGCCAAACTGAGTTACCGAGGCGGTGCGAACCTCGTGGCCCTTCCGACCGAGTCTGGCTGCCACGTCATCATCGAAGTGTGGCTCCAGGATGAGTTCTCCAGACTCCCGGTAGCGCCATCGTGGTTCGTCAAGGGCGCGCTGTAGTGGCATTCCGTAATCGATCACGTTTGACAGCACTTGCACGTGCCCTTGCGGCTGCATGAACCCGCCCATGACACCGAAGCCAGCCCAGTCGTTTTCTGCCAGCCGCGCGATCCCGGGAATGAGAGTGTGAAACGGCCGCTTTCCGGGGGCAATCGAGTTGGGGTGAGCCGAATCCAGTGAGAACGACGACCCTCGATTTTGCAAAGCGATCCCGGTATCGCCCGCCACGAGTCCAGAGCCGAAGCCGGCGAACCGAGAGTTGATATACGAGACTACATTCCCCTCGTCGTCGGCGGTCGTGAGCAGCACGGTATCGGCGTCTTCGGCGTTGGCGTCGGGGACGCCGAAGGAGACATCGTGATTAGCCGCCGTACCGACGGTCTCGGCGCGCTGCCGGGCCCAGTCTTTCGTCCCTAGTGGCGGGTGGGATTCAAACTGTGGATCGGTGATATAGTGATGACCGTCGTGAAACGCCAGTTTCGTAGCTTCCGCAAAGTAGTGGACACGTTCTGCAGAGTCGTAGTCGTATTCTCCAGCTTCCAGGTTTTCTGCAATATTAAGCGCCTCCAACGCGATCAGCCCCTGATTGTGTGGCGGTAGTTCGTAAATCTCCGCGCCGTTGTACGTCGACGAGACGGGCTCTGGCCACTCGACTTCGAAGGCGGCGAGGTCCTCGACGGTCATGAATCCGCCCTGCTGCTGGACCTCGGCGGCGATAGCTTCGGCAATTTCACCCTCGTAGACGGTATCTGCCCCGTTTTCAGCAATCTGGCGCAGTGACTCTCCTAATCGAGGGAGCGTAACGACCTGGCCGGTCACCGGTGACTCGCCATCACAGAGGAATGCCTCGCGAGCGTGAGCGGTTTCAAACAGGTCCTCACCGTGTTGCCACTGCGAGGAGACGACTTCCGATACCGGGTATCCGTCGGTCGCATAACGGATTGCTGGCTGTAACAGTGTTGCGAGTGATTTTCGCCCGAACCGCTCGGCTGTCGCCTCCCATCCACGGGCAGTCCCGGGGACTGTCACCGTGTGCGGCCCGACGAACGGCATCTGCACGTCGGCCGGGTCACGACCCGTTTCACCGGCCGAGACAGCCTCAGTAACCGCCTCGATTGTGGCGCCAGTCGGTGCGGCTCCACTCGCCCGCATCGCTCCGACATCGCCGTCTGCCGTCTTGTACAGGGCAAACACGTCGCCACCCAGTCCTGTCGACGTGGGTTCGACGACGTTCAACGCTGCTGCGGTGGCTACTGCCGCGTCGAACGCGTTTCCCCCGTCCCGGAGAGTCGCGATTCCAGCCTGTGAAGCGAGTGGCTGGCTCGTCGCCACTACCCCACGATTCGAGTAGACGGTCGATCGTCGGGAACTGAACCGATCGAGATCGGGATTCATACGTAACACTCAGCGGCTAAACTCTAAACACTTTGTGAGTGGGGAGTCTCTCGACTCCCCGGAACGGGGATCGAGTCCGGCACTCTGTCTGCCAGCCCCTCTCCTCGAGGTCTCGTTTGGTCACTTCTCTCGATATTGCCATCCTGCTCACGTCGTACTCAAATTCTCACTCCCCCAGCAACTGAATACTCACGTCTCGAGTCTCTCCATCTCGCTTTCGTGAGTGTCTGCTCGCCCACGAGCTGTCCCGTCGAGTGAACTCCCCAGGAGTGTGCATCCAGTCTTATGCCGAACTGGTTTTCCCAGGCACGCCCTGTGAAAAGTCTCTGGCTATTGGAGCGGCCACTCGATGCCAGCTATCAGTCGTTGATCATGTGATTTCTTCACTCAGCTCCGAACGCGTGCGAAGCCCGTTCGAAGTGTAATCTATGTCTTGAGCGCAAACACAGCAGATTCACTAGCATCGGAAGCGATGGCGAGTGGCGTGCGGGCCGTTGTTGATGGCTATTCAGTGAGTCGCGTTTCTGGCTGTTCACGGGTGTGAGATATCGAATCGCTGGTTACTAAGACGGCCTGAGCAGCCGCACACTGGAAGCGTGACGCGAACCGCTCTGACTGGCGATTCCCACGTCAGTCTTCTGCGGGTGACATAATCGTATTCTTGATATCTAGTGGTCCTGCTCGTCGCACGACAGCCTGTATCGGGTCTTCGATCCCTGTGAGATTGTGTGAGTCGCCGTCTAACACCACCCATCCCGCGCGGCGACCGGGTTCGATAACGCCACAGTTCAGTCCCATCGCCTCTGCACCTCCCACCGTCGCCATCGTGAGCACCTCACGGGCGGTAACATCGTAATTTTTGACCGTGTGTGCCATTTCACGAAACATCGACGGCGAATTGAGCATCACGTTATCAGTCCCCAGCGCAACCGTCGTGTGATCCAGTAACTCCGCGATCGATGCACGACCGACTCTGAGTGTGAGATTTGCCCGAGGGCAGACGGCGACCGGGACATCCTGCTGTGCAACCCGTTCTAGGTGCTCGTCAGTCGCGTGGACCATGTGAACGAGGAGATCCGGGTCGAGATCTAACGCCGGGTGAATATCCGTTGCGTTCGGCTCGCCGGCGTGAATTGCAAACGGGACGTCGGCTTTACGTGTGGCTCCCCGTTGTGTGGTGAAGTCGGCATCATTCGCGCCGCTGGCGCCGTAGCCATCGGCACTCTCGAGCACTTCCGGCCTGCCACTCCCGAAGATGAACGGCTCGACCGCCAGCCCATCAGCGGCTTCCCGCAGTGCCTGAGCGCCCTCTGGCCCGGATTCTCGGAAATCCAGAAACCGTGCGGTCCCAGTCTGTCGCATGAACTGCATCGTGCGACGCATCCCCGAGACGAGTTCTTCGTAGCTGGCTTCGGCCAGACGCCGGTGTTTCAGACTGTCCGGTGGAACGACCGCTTCATTGAGTGACAGCCCAACGGCTGCCTCTTTGGCGACTGTGTCACCGATATGCGTGTGTGCGTTGACAAACGCTGGCAGGATGATGTCCGTCGAGGTTGTCGTCTCTTGCTCGACAGCACTGATCTCGCCGTCTGCGATGACGACGCGACCACGAATCGGGGACAGTGACTGTCCAGCAAGAATTGTCCCCTCGAACTCTTCCATATAGTGTAACATTGCGGCTCGGCGATATGCCTTTTCAAATATCCGTCACACTCCGTCTCGTTCACCGCGACGCGCGTCGGTCGCCGATATGTAGCTCTGAGAGTGTTCATTACCCTCCTTTCCGCCCGAATCCTGAGGTGTTCGAGGTCGTTCAGCCGCTCTGAGATGAGGCTTCGAAGCGCTCGAGCCAGATTGTCTGCGGGTTAACTATCCAAGCCGGATCGATATCCGACCCCGGCCGGTGAGCCGTCAACTCCATCGAGACGAGCAATCGAACAGCCACTCTGCGCTCAGACCGTTTGGATCCCCTCCTCGGTGATGACTTGATCGATCAACGCCAGCGGGGACCCATCGTATGCCGGATTCTCGACGGTCACCCCCTCGATCGGCTCACGAGTCACTTCGACTGCATCTCGAATCTCGTTTCTGAAGGTGAATCCGTCGACGATTTTCGCACTGGACCCGACCACCGACACCGGGATATCTAGTTCTGCTGCCGTCGCCACTAGCGGGTACGTCCCAACCCGATTGTAATACGTATCGTCGGCCAGACAGGTCATCCCGAGAATCACTCGGTCAGCATCCTCGAGGGCGTGTGCCATCCCGCTGTCGACGAACAGTCGCGGGGTCACACCGTCGATATCGGCGAATTCACGCACCGCTTTCCGCCCGAGGAACCGCGGTCGAGCCTCAGTCACGCACGCCGTCAATTCGAGGCCACTCTCGGCTGCCCGTCTGACTGCCTCGAGCACTGTCGAGGAGTAATCGTGTGTGACGAACGAGTCACCATCAGAGAGGGTTTCGGCGGCTCGGGCGGCTGCCTCGCGTTTCCCGGATCGCACTTTCGAGACCGTCTGCTCGATCGCCGCCTCGAGTAGTTCTTTCGCCTCCGCGACCGTCGCCGCCTCCCCGATCACGTCTTGCTCGATTTCACGCAGTGCACTGTGCATGGAGGCATGCGACGGATTCGACCGTCGCAACGCGCCGGCGTTGTGCTCTAAGTCCCGCTCGAACCCCTCAAGCGAATCATACTCACGGCTGAGCAACTCACGCAGTGCCTCCGATGCTTTCAGCACAACAATCGAAGAGCTGTGTGTCTCCATCGCCTGAATCTCTGCGACCGTCTCATCGATCATATCGGTCGGTAAGTCCGTGTCCCGATAGTGATTCCGGTGAGACCGGGGAAAGCGACGCCAGACAGGCGTCGTTCGATAGACTGCAGACATGATTCTGACTGTGAGACCTCACGTTGCTGAGACTGCCATAGCTAGCACCCCGTCGCCTCGATGTCACAATCCCGTCCCGACGGAGGTTTGTAGCAGCCGATCCTAATCTATTTATGACCTATCCAGTCACCTACCACTGTCCAAATTGCAAGACGATTGTGGAACTACAGCGAGACGGGTACCTGGCCGACAAGTCTGTCACTCCGTACCCCTTCGAGGGGTGGACGTACGGCTCTCCAGACGATCCCTTCGAGAACGATGAGATTGACGGGGTGCGGTTCGTCTGTGGCAACGATGGGACGACCCGGGACCCAGACGAGGACGGCTGCGGGAAGTCGTTTTATCTTTCGTTCGTCCGATTCGAGAACGGGACAGAGATCACGCCAGAGCAGGTCACCGGATCTGAGTCTGTCGAAATCTCTGGGTCAGGTCCCGATACCGCTAAACGCCCTCCAGAACCGGGCGATGGCGGATTCTGGAACTAAGCTCACCCGCTGTACACGGCGTCAAGCTCGTCTCCGCGCTGTTGTCCGCGAGAACCCGTCGATTCCGTCTGTGCGTCGCCTCTCTCGATTTTCCTGTTGAATAGCGGTAACTCGGTAGGCAGGGAAACCCTGAATCGGTTCCTGAGTCGACGAGCCGCACGGTCCCAACATCGGTGTCGAGTGCCCGTCACTCAGAGGCCGCTATTCGACAGAATAATTGACTCTCGGTGTGCTGCGGGAGTCGGTACTGTGAGGAATCCGGCTGTCGTCTCCTCTCTGTGGAGCACTCAAAGACACCTGAGTGGCTCTCAACCGGCCGCCTGTGTCAGATACTGAACCTGCTGATTCTGCCGGGGGTTGCAGTCTGCTCACATCACATCTCGTCGTGAACCCACCCTGGTCAAGCCCTAGGGCAGTCACCTTGTACCGCCTGTACACGGGCGTCTCAGCCCTTAATATTGCACACGGGGAACGTTCGGGCAACCTTATCGCCGATCCCGAGTGCGTCGGAGACACGAACTACTTCGTCGATATCCTTGTACACGCCGGGAGCCTCCTCAGCAATCGTTGCGCCACTTTCGGCTTTCACGTAGACTTTCTGGCTCTCGCGAAGGTCGTCTTGGACATCGCCACCCCAGTATTCACTCTTTGCTTGAGTCCGGCTCATGAGCCGCCCTGCACCGTGAGCGGTCGAGCCAAACGTCTGGTCCAGTGACTCGGAGCCGCCGCGCAGAACGTACGACCCCGCGCCCATACTCCCCGGGATAATCACCGGTTGTCCCACATCGCGATAGGCTGTGGGAACATCTGGCCGACCCGCGGGGAACGCCCGAGTCGCACCCTTTCGGTGGACGTACAATTCGCGTTGTTCACCGTCTATCTGGTGTGTCTCTCGTTTCGCGATATTGTGGGCGACATCATACAGGAGATCCATCTCCATATCTTGCCACGCACGGTCGAACACTCTCTCAAACACCTCCCGGGTCTGGTGCATGATCAACTGCCGGTTCACCCACGCGAAATTGATCGCCGCACACATAGCACCGTAATACTCGGTTGCAAGCCGAGACCCGGCCGGTGCGGCCGCGAGTTCCTTGTCCGGCAGCCTTTCCAGAAGGTCGGCGTGTTCGGTTTCAATCCGGCGGAGATAATCCGTGCAGGTCTGGTGGCCGAGTCCTCGTGACCCACAGTGAATCAACACCACAATCTGGTCTTTTCGCAGGCCGAACGTCTCGGCGACTGAGCTGTCGAACACGTCTGTCACGCGCTGCACCTCGAGAAAGTGGTTTCCTGACCCGAGTGATCCCATTTGGTTTTTGCCGCGATCTTTGGATTTCTGTGTAATATACTCCGGTCGAGCGTCGTCCCGCCGGCCTTCATCCTCACAGTGTCGGAGATCAGCTTCGACACCGAAGCCGTTCTCGACAGCCCACTCGACGCCTCGTTCGAGCGCGCCGTCGACAGCGTCGATTCCCGGCTGGACGACACCGCCACCGCCTAATCCGGCGGGGATATTCGCGAATAGCGCATCGACAAGTTCCTCCTCACGACCACGAATATCGTCGTACTCGAGGTTCGTCCGCATCATCCGCACGCCACAGTTCGAGACGACAAACCCGTTCGCCAGGAACGTATGCGCGGCGTCAGTGACTCCGATATCGTACACTGGCTTTTCCCCGACCAGTTCGATCCGCTCGATCCGGACCGGGACCGTCATATCATCGCCGATATCTAGCTGCTCACGGAACGCTTCGAACGACAGTAGATCTGCATTCTGCCCTTGCCCCGCGGGATGTTCCTCACCTCGCACAGTCGTCCTCGCGGGACTTTCGCTGCTGGCTTCCGTCGCGTCGACAGACGGGTGACCGCCGTCTGCTTGCGTCCGGACACCGCTGTCGGCTCGCCCAGGTGTTCCACCATCTGCACCTACTCGATTCAGGTAACTGATAGCCGCGACCGCTGCCCGTCGTTTCTCGTCGATGTATCGATAACCAACCGTCTCGAAAAATG
>JAQCMZ010000190.1 GCA_028274825.1 Haloferacaceae archaeon | reverse complement strand
TAGTATTTTGGTGCAGTTTCATATTCCTTTAGATTGGGAAAACTGATATGGCAATTACAGGCCAGAGCGATTGGGCTACGCTTTGACGCGTGGCAGTCTGGAGCGAGAGAGTACGTTTCGTCTGTCTTTGTCTAGTGTCACGGTACGAGATATGAGTCTGGTTTATTGCGTAGTTCGAGGGCTTCAAGGACGACCTCCAAATCGAGATCGTGTGAGTACTTGCAGTATCGATCACCCCTTCGTCGTGACGTGAATCTTCCTGATTGGGATTCAGTGGCTCTCGGACACCCCTCATTTCGTCTGTTCTCGTCTCTGCAGTTGGTGGGGTTCGTTCGTTCGAACACCCCTCGTTTCGTCTGTTTACCGTCTTGAACCCGTGTGATATGCTTCGATCGTCGGTTGCAAGGGAAGAACAAACAGATACACCACTTTTGACAGCGAGCCACTCGGGAGTGAGAGAGTACGTTTCGTCTGTCTTCGCGGCGTCTTACGGTGAGGATTCTGCCTCGGCTTCCTGCCTGATTTCGATGACGATCTGCGGGTCGAGGTCGAGTTGGTACTCGTAGTACCGGCCGCCGCCTTCCCCGTGGTTACGATCCTCTCGCTGCAGAAAGCCGAGCATGTGGAGGTCAGAGAGATGGTTCTGGATACTCTTGAGGGTTGTCAGTGGATCCACGGCGTGCGATTCCGCGATCGCTTCGTAGCGTCCCTTGATCGTTCGCGATCGTGCCGGTGAGTCCTCTTGCTGTTCGATGTACGCCATGGTTTCGAGCAAGAGCTGTGC
Organism: Haloferacaceae archaeon; assembly: GCA_028274825.1. Lineage (GTDB taxonomy): Archaea > Halobacteriota > Halobacteria > Halobacteriales > Haloferacaceae > J07HR59. The sequence goes on along the minus strand of JAQCMZ010000190.1, from coordinate 4,452 downwards.
GTGCTGCGTCTGATCTCGAATGCGGTTCCGCAGCCGTCCCCGTTGCACGAGTTCCTGAGCCTTGACGATGTGTGAGTCGTCGACGCGCTCATCGTCGGATCGAGTGGCGACTTCGCCGCCGACGCGAAGGAGGTCTATCGCTTGGCGTGCGTTTCCGCGGTCTTTAGCCGCGATCGCTGCCGCCCTCGCGATAGCCGAATCGTCACAGGCCCCCTCGACGAACGCGCGATCAGCGCGGTCCGCGAGAATAGTACGGAGTTCGCTCGCGTCGTACGGACTGAACGAGATCTCCGTCTCCATCAGTGTGTCTTTGACTTTCGGCGAGAGCGACCGCCGGAACGTGTAGTTGTTGCTGATGCCGATAACGCCGACCTTCGAGTTTGTGATATGACCGATCGATCGCGCCCGAGGAAGTTCATAGAGGAGGGTATCGACGTCATCCAAGTGATCGATCTCATCGAACACAACGAGGTGGGTTCCACCGATCCGATCGAGTTGCGTGTAGAGCTCTTCGAAAGCGTCGGTCGTTCCGAGCCCTCGTTTCGGAAACTTGCTTGCATCTTCGGGTAGCAACTCGTTTACGAGGGTGCGAACGACGCTGTAGAGCGACTTCCCGTTACAGTTGAGTTCGTGGACGTGGAGCTCGTCGGCGTCTGACCGCTTCGTGACTTCGTCTTGAAGCGCCTCCATCATGTACGTCGTGACAGCGGTTTTGCCGAGCCCGGATTTCCCGTACAGCATGACGTTCTGGGGGGTCCGTCCGAAGAGAATGTCTTGGAGCGCGTGGCGGTACTGATCGATCTCCTCGTCGCGTTCGAGAATCTGATCGGGCTGGTGGTCCTCGGAGAGCACCTCCTTCGAGACAAAAATCGACCGCTCGATATCACTGAATGGCCCGGCCATACGTACGACGAACTGATGTAGTTACTTAAAACCTACTTTTGTTTGTCTCGTCTGTCTGCTTGGGAGTTCGAACACAGGTGTCCCCGTGTTCGCCGATACTGATTCTGTGAGAATTCGGAAAAGACAAACGAAACGCACTCTCCCGTCCCACTCGGCTCTCAGATCACACCGTCTTTTAGTCGTTTAAAGACCTAACCCGTTCAAAAGACAGACGAAACGTACTCTCTCTGAGCGTCGATTCCACTCGGTCAAAATCTCTCGCTGCACTCCTCCTGCAGTTCGGCTCTTCACAGACACCCACCAACACTGCCACAGACAGACGAAACATACTCTCTCTGAGCGTCGATTCCACTCGATCAATATCTCTCGCTGCCACTCCTCCTGCAGTTCGGCTCTTCACAGAAACCCGTCAACACTGCCACAGACAGACGAAACGTACTCTCTCCGTGTCGGGTTCCACGCAGTATTCGAGAGATAATAAACACGATGTTGGTCACGTTCGAACCCTAGCGGGATCGATTACTCGTGACGTCGCCAAGGTTGCCGCGGAACACGTTGTCACCGAGCGTCAGCATAAAGTCGCCGTCGATGTGGGGTTCCGCCTAGAGAATGGCGTGTGCGAGGCCGAGTTGCTCGCGCTGGTGCGCGTACGTAATCGGCACGTCGCGGTAGGCGTCGCCGTACTGGTCAATAATCTGCTCGGCCTTGTAGCCGACCACGACGATGAGGTCGGTCGCGCCCGCGTCGATCAAGTTGTCGAAGACGTCCTCGATGAGGGGTGTGCCGTTGACCTTGACGAGCACCTTCGGCTTGTCGTCCGTCAGTGGTTGGAGGCGTGTGCCTTTGCCGGCGGCCAGTACGACTGCTTGCATGGGTGGGTGGAGTCGGTGGGATAGGAAATAGATTAGCAGTGTCGAGTCGGATTCAGCCCCGGGGTGAACGGAGGAGCTTTCTCGAAGCTTCCGTAAGCAATCTCGGAGCGAAGTCTAACTGTTCTCTAAACGTTCACATGCGGCGCAATATGTATTGTGCGTGAACGTATACCGCTGAGTATGGCGACTGAAGAAACTCCCACAGAAACCAAGATCAGCGATCGAGGGATGGTCACGATCCTAGCGGACCTCCGTCGACGGCTCGACATCGAGCCAGGCGACAAACTCCGGTGGAACGCTGATGAAAAAGGGAACCTCTCTGTGGAAATCGTCAAGCAGCGGTACGGCGCGTTCGACGACTTCGATCCAGTCTCGATGGAGGGCGGTGGGTCTGAAACCCATGACCTCGCAGGTCACGAGGACGATCCCGTCTTCTCGGAGACCAACTGATAACTATCCTACTGTTCAGTTCGATCGCTTGCCATCGTTAGCGCCGTACTCGAGGATGACGTCGACATCAGCGATCGGTTTACGGTCGACGGGGTGCCAGACACTGTCGGTCCATTTGTCGACGACACGCCACCACCCCGAGCCGTCGTAGCGCTCAACGAACCGTATTCGGTAGCGTCCGGAGTCTTCGAGTGTGTACTCGATGGTGGCTTCCTGGATATCTGTTGGTTGTTCACGGTGGCCGCCGTCACTCCAGATTGCCTCCGTATTGAACTCATCGTCGGGGTCAGTGACGTCTCGTTCGTATCGGAGATACGACGTACTCCGCGGGGTGCCATCGTCGTCTCCGTACCGCCACGCAGCTTCTTTTGCTGTCAGCTGTGGCGTCTCGGCGTATTCTTACCGGTGGGCGTTCCACGCATGCCGATCCGAGATTGGGAGCTGGCGGTGCCACTGCCGGTACGGCGGCTCGTCTACCCGATGGATGTGGACATGACAACTCTGACACAGCGGGATGGCGTTTGCGACTCGATCATCTGTATCGTCGCCATTGAGATGGTGTAACGAGAGTTTGTCCTGTTGTCCCCCGCCGACAGCCGCTTGGAGCCAACCTTCCGGCGTTCGACCGCAGATCAAACACTCACGGCCCCATGCATCATACACTGCTTGTCGGAATTCGTCTGTCATCGTGATCGAGCTGGTGAGCCGTTCAGATGTGAGCCCCACACGGTACCGGTCGCGTTGGTTGATGTCGATTCAGGTGTCCATAGCACGCCCGAAATCGACAAACGAGATACGGAGCACTCGCTGTCAATTTGAGGCGTGACTCGTTGGGTGTTCCAACTCATTACACTGAGGGGGCGAACGGGAGGTTTTGCTTCCCCTTTCTTTCGCCCTCTCACTTTCACCGAGGGATACAAACAGATCGGCTGGACCGATCTCGAAATACGGGATATCCACCTATATATAGAGATCAGGCTGATACCTCCAGCTCTAGGTGGAAGTACAGTCCATCGAGTTCGTCTCTTTCTTTTTGGCCGATCAGAAGAGAACACTCACTGTACTATACTCACAGATAGTTGAGAAATACCACTCAAATTAGGGTACTCCAGCGGTACTTCTAGTATGTGTTAAGCTTATACTTAGTGTGAGAAGGGTGAGTACCATTCCACGCTAAATCCCATGACGGGGTGGTTCACACACTATCTGTGACCGATTGAATATAAGAATAACAACCCACTCACCGGAACTGAGTGTGAGAAAGCCACCAAGCCAGCGGGCCACCACGGAGGGAAAAAGAAACAGATCGAACGCACCCAGACACCGCCATCTGGAAAACCCTCCCACTAGCGTCGGCGACGGCGTCCGTACAGGCTGACGGGATCGACGCCCGTAGAAACGACCCCACGACTGTACTGCGACGCAAGGATAGACATCCCACCTGACGGGCCCCCGCTCTCACGAACGGACTGGGTAATCGAATCCCCGTGCTCCCAAAGCGGTCCTGACTCAGAGAGACCGATTGGACGCATGACACAGACGCATCGATGATGGTGGCGGCGTGTTCACCAATCCTGGCTTGCGAAGGGCATTCACACCGATCTGAGAACCACCGTGGTGTTACTTTTTTTGCTGCGTGTTGAGATACTGCGACGACCCTCGATCTCCCCTCCGATTACCGACATCGGCTATCCGTTCACTAGGGGGTGGGTGCACCAACAACTGCGGTTTAGATCAGCGAAATACTCAGATTTTATAGATACGGGATCGAGACTCAGAACTTTCCTGAAGAGCGCGGGTGAAACCCGAATCGGATCTGCGTTGGCGCCCGCCAGCATCTACCATTGGTTGTGTTGGTTGTCCCTTTTTGGTTTTGATATCACATCTCAGATATATAGTGCGACAGCAGGTGGATTCCTTTGGCTGGTTGGTCATTGTTATTCTTATATCCAATCGGTTCCAGCTAGGATGACTCGCTGTAGTCTTGCGGTTTAGTGTTCTGTAGGGTGACGCGTGTACACCCTACTCTGTCGTAGATTCACCCTAGTATATGGAGGCCTCACAGTAGTGTGTCCAGCTGATCGTCTCCGAAAGAGAATATGTTTCTGCTGTCTGGATCCTCGCTGTCGTCGCAGTTGTCACCGAGCGCTGTCTAAGCCACTAGTCGATCCACAAGACGACGATTCGATGACGGCGATATCAACACGACTCAGAATATTGATACCCT
>JAQCMZ010000174.1 GCA_028274825.1 Haloferacaceae archaeon | reverse complement strand
GACGGCTCAGCACTCACCCAACTCACCGATGGCGCGAATCCCTCTGACGAGAGACGGTGGGCTCCATCATGGGGTCCGCATGGCGATCAAATCGCCTACGTCGCTGCTCACGACTGGAACGGCCGAGACTGGGCGGACGAGGTTCACCTACTCACCGTAGATTCTGAACACGACGTGCGCTTGACGCGGGGACTGACAGTAACTTCCGTTCCGGCGTTCGGACCAGACGGTCATCGGCTCGCGTTCATGGCAAAACGTGTCGCAGAGCCGTGGTACCGCCATGCAGAGGATATTCATGTGATCGATCTTCGTGACGAAAGTCACGATGTGTATTCTGTTGATGCCTCACACCAGTACAATGTTCAACAGCTCCAGTGGGAGCCCGCTGGCCGAAAGCTGTACTATCCAGTCAGAACCCGAGGGTCACAACAGCTCGCAGCCCTGGCGGTGGATACTGAGACTGGTGTAGAGGGTGTCCAAACGCAGCTAACACAACATGAGGGAGTAATCGGTGTAGGCGGTGCTGGTGAGGCACGTCTTTCCCCCGACGGGAAACAGATCGGATTCCCGTTTTCCGCGCACCACGGTCCGGCTCATCCACAGAGTTGCCCGACCGCTGGTGGGCCCCCAGAGACGCTTCGAGACCCAAACGCGCCCGATGGCGTCGTCGTTCCCGAGCAAGTGGCATTCGAGGCTGCCGACGGGCTCTACATTAATGGCTACTTGTATCTCCCGCCAGAGGCGTCTGCGAGCGAGCCGGTTCCAGCACTTGTTCAGGCACACGGCGGTGCACACTTCCAGTATAATGACGGCTGGCATCCGCTCGAACAGTACCTGGTAGCCAATGGGTATGCTGTACTTGCGGTGGACTTCCGCGGTAGCGGCGGCTACGGCCGCAGCTTCCAAGAGCTCTCGATGGGGGATTGGGAGGGTGGCGAGGTGAGAGACCTTCGTGATTCTGCGGCGTTCATGCGTGAACGCCCCGAGACGACTGATTCAGTCGGGATCTACGGTGGGTCGTGGGGGGGATACATGACACTACATTCGATTGCACAGTATCCAGACACCTGGGATGCAGCCGTTGAGTGGTACGGTGTGGTTAATCAGTTCAGCGATCACGCTGAGTCCGACCGAGTCGGAAGACTACTCACAGAGCGTGATCTTGGCGGCGGTCCAACGGAGAAAGAAAGCGCCTATTACGACGCGAGCGTCCACTGGCGATTAGACGATGTCTCGACGCCGCTGGCTGTTCTCCACGGTGCTGAAGACAAACGTGTGCCGATCAATCAGGCCGAGGAGTTGGACGAACGGTTTCGCGACGCTGCCCTTCCATTTGACCTGACCGTCTATCAGAATGAGGGTCACGGGTTCAGAGACGCAGCCAACCGACGAGACGCAGTGAAGACGACAATCGGGTGGTTCGACCAACATCTCGGCTGAAAATCGGGTGACTAACGATAGGCTTTTGAATCTCTCTCTGGTGGCATGATATACATTCACAATGTCCTCGGAAGACGAATTAAATAGACGGCGCTTACTGCAGTACACTGGGGCGAGTGGGCTCGCACTCCTCGCAGGTTGTACCGGCGAAGGGGGTTCCAGTGATGACTCAGGCGGGATGAGTACCGAGTCGGGTAACGACATGGGTGGCAGTGAGGTAACCCGCGGTGGTAAGCCGGTAGTTGGGCTAGCGAACGCGCCACGGGGATTCAATCCGCTGGTGATTTCTGATGCGGCAGCGTTCGCGATTATCGACCGATTTTATCCACAGGCAACTGCACGAGACCCTGCAGACCCAGCGAATATTGTCGGTTACGTGTTCAGTGACTTTTCTTTCGACGAGGAAGCGCTCGAAGGGACCGCAACTGTCCGAGAAGGATTCGGCTGGTCGGACGGCACCGATTTCACGGCTGAAGACGTTGCCTGGTCGTTCAATTATCTGATGGATACTGATGGTCATCGGTATCAACAGAATGTCGAGAACTTCGAGACCTTCGAAGCAACCGGCGAATACGAACTCTCATTTTCTCTTGGGTCGGAAACAGCCGCGATTTTCACTCCTGACACCGGTATGTTCGCTGTCCCGATTTTGCCGCGCCAAACCTGGGAAGGAGTCGATAACTACGAAGAATTTGACCCCTTCCAGGAAAACGGCGAGCTGATTGGGGCTGGTGGGTTTGAATGGAGCGACTCTGACGAGGGCAACTGGTACGAGATGACAGCGAGGCCTGATAATCTGCCCGACAGCCTCCACGAAGGGCCGTACGTAGATTCACTCCGCTTCCGTGTGTACGGAGAAGAGACAGCGCTCATTAACGGGCTGAAAAACGGTGAGGCTGACATGACCTACGAGTCTATCTCCCCGAACCGAGCGACTCAATTGCAGGATTCTGATGAGGCGTCGGTGGTGTCCTCACCGTCGCGTGGGTACGATTACATCGCACACAATCTCCGCCGGGTCC
>JAQCMZ010000171.1 GCA_028274825.1 Haloferacaceae archaeon | reverse complement strand
CACGCAAGCGGCTGCTCGGCCGGTTTGGCAGCGTCGATGGGGTGCGGGAGGCCTCACCCGCCGAACTCCGGGACGTCGAGGGTGTCGGCGAGCGGACCGCGACCCGTATCGACGACAACCTCTGAGCGGGTCGGTTCGATATAGCGAATTACGGTTTATCGACCGTCACAGCCTCGACGCCAATCACACTCGTCTCCGACGAGTCCCACGGTCGCCGGGGGGTTCCCAGGCCGATGCACACACCGAGCGGAGTGGCCCCGGTCAGGCGGCGACCCGGACGCGGCACACCCCATGGCGCCGTGTCGACCGTTGAGCGAGGGGTGGGGTCGGTCCAGGTAACCCCCGCTTGGCCGGTAGTAGAAGATTATAAACCGTATGGTACGATATCAAATTCGAGAGGGGCAAATCAGTACGACACTCAGCGTTACAGACGGACCCCCGTGGGGTCAAAGCGTACACCTCGGCGCGATATAGTTTGCCTCCGTCCCATTACAGAGGCACCCTTGCGGAGTTGAAACCAGGTTTCACTCCGCGCCGTGTATGAAGCTGCGTTCCAGACGGACTGCTTGTGGGACCGAAGACGGCACAGTATCAGGACCTACGTATTTGATCAGCCCAGTCTCAGACGGACCCTTGTGGGGCCAAAGATTAATTAGCCTATTTTATATTAGCTTTAGATAGAGCGTTGTGGGGTCGGAGCCTGGCAATCCGACTTTATTACAATTTATTTCAATAGGCAGATAATTAGCGCAACCTTCAAAAGACAGGTAGCTTCTTCCATCAGTACCCGTTGCGACCTCGTCCCTCGACATCTGCTCTACAGTACTCCTACCACGCTAACCATACGTTTTCAAAAGTTCAATTTGCAAGCGTTTTTATTCAAATACGTGTAGTAGTGGACGTGATACCGAACGACAACCGCGACCGGGACGACCGGTCTGCGGAGTCTCGGTCAGTCTTGACGCGTCGACAAGCAATTGCAACCGGTGTTGCAAGCGGAATCGCAGTTCTCGCCGGATGTTCCTCCGGGAACAACAACACAACTACAAGCACCACGTCGTCTGCGACAGACACAGCGACAGACACAGCAACAGACACCGCAGCAGACACAGCGACAGACACGCCGGCAGGCACGACTGAACCGGCAGAGACGACTGAAGACCCGGTGACGCGCGAACAACCCTCCGGCGAAGCCGACATCGAATTCACCACGCCTGAAATAATCTCAGAGTACGGCGAAGACTACGAATTGTCACCTATCTACACCGAGTTCATCGTCGAAAACATCGGTGATGCCGCAAGCGGCAGCCTGTTCCTCGAACTCGAATGGATTGACAACAACGGTGAAGTATACGATCGGAATAATCTCGTTCGGGTATTCACGATTGGGCCGGGCGAGCAAGCGCTGATTCGTCGCGAACCGCCACGTATGGACCCGCCCGAAGAAGGAAAGATTGCGGATGTGAGTCTGGCGGATAGAACTCTGCAGACGGCTGCGCCGACGTACCCGGTTGGCCTTGAGGTAAACGAGGACTCAGTCAGCTTTTCAGGTAGCCAGTACACGATGTCCGGAACGGCTGTGAGTACACAAAACGCGGAACTTGACCCGTTTGTCGTTCGCGGTAAAGTGTATAATCCGGACGGGATGATCGTCGGAACCGGGATCACAGCAAAACCGATCGAGGACCACGGTGCAGACGAGGATCTGGAGTTCAAAGGCTCGACAGCCCAAGTGCGGCAAAGCCTGGACTTAGGTGATGGTGAGGAACTCGGTGAAGCTGACGCGTTCCTCGACACGCGGTACTAAAACGGGAATGCTGGACTGACGCGTATAGCCCAATCACGAACAGAATGACCCCGCCACTGGCCCACCCGGCGGCCTTCCGCGCGTACACACTGACTGGATTCCCGGTGGCCGGGGTGATAATATACTCGCCTGCAATCTCGCCCGCATCGGTAACGCTCCCGGTGAGAGTCACGTCGTCTCCGGCTGTCACAATCCACTCTTCGTACCGATAGGCATCACCACCAAGCGACGATCGTAACCCATCCCGGACAACACCGAGAACAACTGGCCAAACGCCTTGTCGATATCCGAGCGGTTGATTTCGTCGATAATGAACCACTCGTTGACGATCCGATCCTGGCATCGCTCAGATTTTGTCCTTCAATAAACAACAAAAATATCCAAAGAACTGAGTCGCTACGGGTGAGAGGCAATGGATACCTGAATTTACTTCTCGATAGGTACGACCGGATGTCCTAGCTCGCCCTGACCGGCACTCGTTTACTTATTATACCGCATCAATGTCGGCAGCGATTCCGAATTCGTCCTGGATGAGAGTGATGACCGCTTGCGCGGTGAATTCGTTGAAATCTCTTGTGTCTATTCTATTCCGGACGTTGCGTGGACTGTAGGATTCTATCTCCATATTCTGGGTTTTCGGATTATTGAGTGCAGAATGCAGTGAAGCTGTTCGCTTTGGCTCATACTCATTACCAAGTGGTTCCTTCTGCGGTCGCACCCACAACTCCCGATCAATACCGTCGGTGAGAACAGCAATCGCGTCGAGATCGAGGTCTGTCTTTAGGTATTCCCCGACTCTGCCGGCACAATGAATCGGCGTAAGTCTCTTGCTTCGATCATAGCCGCTTGAGCGAAAGCCAGCAGCGCACTGTGGTGAAGTATCGAGGTTTGTCCATCTCACCATAGTATCCGCATGTCCACAATCCATCGGTTAAGATTCGTTATGATCTAATGAACTGAGCGAGAGCTGATGGACTCGTCCGACAAAGGGCTGCTGTCGAACACGAGAGACGCGAGAAACCGCCTCAGAGCATTTCGACGAGCAGTTCCCGGGACCGCTCGGGCAGTTCCAGCGGCGGGATGTGGCCACACCCGTCCAGGACAACCAGCTCGGAGTCCGGGGTCTGTTCGTCGGCGCGCGCGGAGACTGAGAGCGGGATGAGGTCGTCCTCGCGGCCGTGGA
>JAQCMZ010000169.1 GCA_028274825.1 Haloferacaceae archaeon | reverse complement strand
CGGGTCATCGCTGGTGGTGATACAGCCCGTGACCTCGCGATGGCAGAGCGAGCCGACCGATTCGTCGCCGTCGAAGGGCACGGCGATATCCGTGGCCAGGTTGCGCCGGGGGATAGAGCGCCCGGAATCGAGGGTACCGAGGCAGCCTTTGTGCCAGGTGGCCAGCGACTCAGCCCTGTCTTGCGGGATTTTGTCGGCGACGGTGAGCCTCCATAGATAGCCACACCCGGGTCTGAAGATTGTGTAGAATACAGATTAGGCTCGTCTCAACTCGGATGATCGGTATGAGAACTCATCCATGGCATAACCCACTGTCGAAACAGGGCGCATTTGAACGGAAGTTCGGCCATCTTAACGAACGCGAAGTCACCGTCTCTCGCTTCCTTCCAGAATAGCACGATTCTAGCGACATGTGAGGCCAGATAAGAGAGATTGAACGGCCGTTTCGAGAACTGTTGAGTGTCCTTGACAGCGTCTGTCCAATTCTTCCTGACACACTCTAGTGAAACGAACGTGCGCTCCTCGCTCACGATTGTCTCACGAAAGATCGGCGGGAAACTGCCAGACACGACGGGTATCCAAATTCTGATTACAGTCTGGAACCAATTCAAAACGCAAATGTCTCAGACAGACGAGAGACGAGCAGATGCGCCCAGCGAGGAAGCACAGGAGCTACTCACCGGACTGGCAGAAGCGGGTGCGCCAGATCTGGCCACACTCAGCGTTGAGCAGGCACGGGAGCTGTTAGGAGATCTGTTTACCCCCGACGTGGATCCAGAACCGGTGGAGTCTGTCGACGAACAAAAAATCCGTGCGTACGGTCGGGATATTCGGGTTCGCATATACGATCCATCCCCTAGCGAGACACTCCCAGCGGCCGTGTATTTCCACGGAGGCGGTTGGGTCTGCGGGAATCTGGACACCCACGACTCCGTCGCACGAGCGCTCGCTGCTCGTGGTAACTCGGTCGCTGTCAGCGTAGACTATCGCAAAGCTCCCGAACACAAGTTCCCTGCTGCCGTCGAAGACGCGTACGAGGCGACGAAGTGGGTCGCTGATAACGCCGAGGAGATTGGAGCTGGCGGGGGATTGGCCGTTGTCGGTGAGTCTGCCGGTGGGAACCTCGCGACAGTCGTCGCGCAGCTGGCTACTGCCGCCGACATCGGTAGCCCAGACATCGATCATCAAGTGCTCCTGTATCCCGTCACGAATCACTCGTACGACACCCAGTCGTACGATACGAACCGCGAGGGGTACTTCCTCACGCGGCGGGCGATGGTGTGGTTCTGGAATCACTACCTCCGAGACGATGCACTCACAACCGATGGGCACAACCCCCTTGCCTCGCCGCTTCAAGGTGAGCTTGAGGGGCTCCCGTCCACGACGATATTCACCTCGGGTTACGACCCACTGCGCGACGAAGGCTTCCAATATGCGGAGGCACTCACCGCGGCTGGTGTCGATGTAGACCACACGAACTACGAGGACGCTATCCACGACTTCGCGAACATGGCCGACCTCGACGGGGCACCGTCGCTCGGGGAGTTCAGCGACCAGATCCTGGAGGATGCTACTGGCGCCCTCAACGACGCATTCTAGGAAGCGATATTCAACAGCCAGCATCATAACACGATTGCCAGTTTCCCCTGTGGTCACGCTGACGAATCCATCAAAGGTGATCATTTGGGCAGGTAATGCGGTCACTCTCCACCTCGCTCAACCATACGCACACCTGCCTTCCACTGGCTATCGGATATCCGCTCCGTGCGGGATTGCACAGACTGCAGAAGGCGACTACTCCGGGGCTTGACCCCAGTGTAGGTTCACAGACCAGCAAGAGCCTGCTGGCGCGAGAAATACGAGACCAGTTCGAGTCGGTCTTCAAACAGCACCAGTAGGGTAGTGAGTTGGTGGAATCCCGTTACCTGGGGTGGCAGGCGGTGAGTCGGCGTGTACGATCGGATAGCATGTTGAACCCACAGAGCACAGTCAGCCGAACTCCAGGGTCCCTCATCGACCACAGCTCAAGCGATTCGGCTTGCACCGTCTGTAGAATATGTTGCCGAGACCCTGTTTACTATATGCTGCTGCCCGTAGCATTCGCTGTGAGCAACCGACTAAACGCAGGCCAACTCGATGTGCCGTCACGGATACTGATGGGGCCCGGGCCTAGTATGATCTCGCCGCGTGTTCGCGAAGCCATGGCCTCCCCGGCGCTAGGATACATGGATCCTGATTTCCTCGACGTGCTGGACGACATTCAGGAATTACTCCGGTACACGTTCCAAACTGATAACGACTGGACGTTGGCCACCAGCGGCACCGGAACAGCCGCAATGGAGACCACGATCGGGAATCTCCTGGAGCCGGGCGAGACGATGCTTGTCCGAGAGGAAGGATACTGGGGCGACCGGATGGCTCAGATGGCCCGGCGTGTGGGCGGCAAAGTGGTCTCGTTAGACGTTTCCCCAACAGCGCCGGTAGACCCCGACGATGTCGCTGACGCCTTTGCCGACAACGATATCGACGTGTTCGGATTCACTCACGGGGATACCACGACTGGGATCCTGCAACCGGATGTGGCCGAACTCGCCGATATCGCCCGTGATCACGACGCGTATACTATCATGGACTGTGTTACCTCCCTGTCGGGTGTCGAGGTTCAGGTGGACGAGTGGGGAGTCGACGCTGTCTACGGGAGCCCACAGAAGTGTCTCTCCTGTACGCCTGGCGTGACGCCACTGACCGTCGGTGACCGCGCCCGCGAGAAAATCCTGGGTCGTGAGACTGAGCCGAAGTCCTGGTATCTCGACTTGACCGGCGTGATGGAGTACTGGGGCGACGATCCGTCGTACCATCATACCCCTCCGACATCCTCTTTGTACGGGCTCCGTGAGTCGTTACGGATCGTCGCCGAGGAAGGGCTCGAAGCGCGCTGGAAGCGCCACCGGGAGGTGGCGGGTGAACTCATCGACGGTCTTGAAAACCTTGGGCTCGAACAGTTCCCTGACCGCGAGCACTGGCTGCCGAGTCTGAACACGGTGAGAGTGCCAGACGGTATCGACGACGCTGCGGTGATTGAGTTCCTGCTGTCGGAGTACGATATCGAAATCGCGGGCGGTCTCGGCGACCTCGACGGCGAAGTCTGGCGAATCGGCTGTATGGGCCACTCGGCCCGCCGACAGAACGTCGCTGCCCTACTCACCGCGATGGAGGAGGCACTCGCGGCGCAAAATTACGATAGCTCCGCTATCAAAGCCTGATCCGATACGACAGCCACCCTGTCACACGGCGCTGCCGTATCAACCTCTCTGTGTGGCGCTTCCAAGACTGAAACGTCTCGGTGAACTGAGCCGGGCAAGTAGCAGAAGAGATCAGAGCGACTCTCTGTCGTCTCTGCTATCCAGACACAACACCCAACGTGTCTGTGAACTACTGCCAGCGTTCCTGCGGTACACCTGACGCGTGGATACCAGACACGACCGAGAAGCGGAGTCTCACCTGTGTGGCACCACCAGTTGTAATGCAGCCGACTGAGATCACAAACAGCCTGTCAGAGTCGGACTGATCGGCTTTTCAGTGGGACTGTCGGCTCTGACACTCCCGACGCTCGGGATTTTCTGTCACCAGACTGCGTCTGGCGGGCAGTCACGCGCAGGCGACGCGGTCACGCGGAGGAGGGTCTCAAATATCGAACCCGTGGCGTCTGAGTGCTGCTGCCAGGTCACCGTCAGGGGCAGCCGAGAACTCAACTACCGATGATTCTGGTCGCGTTGTCGTATACAGATCGGAATCAATGTTATCCGGAATTTCGTTCGTGTGAGTCTCGTCTACAACTGCGACTGTTATATTCGGCTGCGAGGCCGTATCTGTCGAGTCGCTCATCGTTCGATTATATGGGCGAGTCACTTTTGGGTCTTGGCATTCGAACGGGCGGCATGCTCGTCACTCGTTCCAAGACGCTTCGAGACGGTCGGCAACTTGAGTAAAGGCCATCAGTCGGCCGGGTCGGATGGCTGTTCCAAGTGCTAGTGCGTCCGGTGATGGGCGAAACTTGTTCCAATGTGTCGAAATCGCGCGTCATCAGTTCGGAACTCACTCCCGCGCAAGAACCCGCGTTCGGCCGACGGTCCCTCAGCGAGCACACATGACAGCCGGGGCGTCTCGCGAGAGCGAAGCTAAGGGCGAGGGTTCCTCATGACCGAATCCCACGGCACAGTACGAGGAGGTCAAGAACACGGTGATTTGCGGGGGATGATCAGCATCCCCGTGCAAAACATTGAGTAGTGTAGTATTTACCACCAAATCTGACTGTTCGACCGTCGTTGATTTCTGAATGTAAACTGAATCCGAGTTTCGAGACGAGAGCTTCGAATTCTGCTGAAACAGTGTTTGTGCTCTCAAATGGATATGTTATGATGGGGCGCTCAGAATATCCTTCCACGGATTACTCGAAAATGGCCGTCGCCGCATCGCTGAGTTCGCTCGTGTCAACACGCGTTGGCGATTTGGTATCCTCGATTCGATCTTTATTTTCGTCTTCTGTGATAGACTCCTCGGTTGTGTGTTCAAATACCGGCTCATCTGAGACCGTGACGCTCGTCTCAATTCTGTACTGCTCTCCCTGATATTGGATAACTGACGAGCCTGTCCCGTCTATTATCTCCTGTTGAGCGATAGTTCCCAAGTGCCCGTTCTCGTCGGGCGGCACAAGATGTGGTATCATAGTATCGGTTGTCCAACGCTCGGCGCTCAGGACCGCCTTCGCGACAGCGTCTCGCTCAAATCGGGTAGCCTGGCTGATCGTCAGGGTGTCATAGAACGATTCACACACCTCAGGAGCTTCCAGAAACCCGGCGTCTGAGAGAAAGAACATGGTGCCGCCATTCAAAAGCAGCAATAGCAGTCCTCTCGACCGATGTCAGAAACCCATGCCAACCGTTCTATGACGCCCTTGTTAGTTATTAATTTAATCTCTCTCTCAGATTATGAAACGAAGAACCGTTCTCCGTTCACTGGGGATTGGGGTTGTGTCTGTACCGGGGTGTCTCGACGAATCTGGTTCGAACAACCCTCAGTCAGAGTCAGAGACACCGACTCAGTCTAATCGATTGACTCCCACAGCGACACCAAAATTTAATGATTACACGTTTACATTTCCCACATATTCCGCAAAGGTCGGCGACTATATGACAGCACCGGGG
>JAQCMZ010000167.1 GCA_028274825.1 Haloferacaceae archaeon | reverse complement strand
GTTAGTGTGATGATGGTGAGTGTCGGGAGCGCGGCAGTCGTCGCTCAGCCACTGGAGCGAAATATCGCGTATACGGACAAATACGAGACGGCATACGATCCGATCGAGACAGCATCTTTCGATGACGCACTGGTGTTTATTCCAACACCGTACGGTGAGTGGCAGGGGCATCCGTTCCAGTCGCTCCGTAACGACCCCGGTTTCGACGGGGCTGCCGTCTACGCTCTCGACCGAAGCGTGGGCGAGAACTTCGCGACCCTCGACGAGTACCCTGACCGGACGCTTTACCGATATACGTATCACGGCGAGTGGACGCCAGACGCTACCCAGCACGTCAAGCCCAAACTGGAGCCGGTAACCACGAAGCGCGGATCTACGCTGGCGTTCAACTCGACGGTCGGCGTCCCGAGTCGGGTTGACCACGCACGGGTTCGTCTCGAGACTGAGACGAGTGATAGCTCCGCTCGCTACACCGTCGAAGATCCAGACGACTCGCTGGCAGTCGCGTGGTCTGCCGACACAGAGACAGTCAATCTACGAGGAGCCTCGGGAGACGGATCAGTCAGCTTCGACGGCGTTGAGACGATCGTGCTCCTCGTGACACTCGTTCAGCCGGACGGGGGCACTCTCACCTATCGACAGGAGATGGCTATCAGAACCGTGACAGACACAAACGCGACTACTGTCGAGGTACTGTGGCCGCCTGATCGATACGTGTGCACCCTCGTGACTGACTGTGGAACCGAGGGCACGTACCTACCGGGCGAGCCGGAGACACACAGAGAGGGGGTTGAGTTCGACACACGAATCGAGACACGCGATCAGTCAGCCATCTGAGAGTTGTTACAAAGTTTCAGAGCCGTCCAGAGAGTTGCTCTCGGCTCCAGTGCGTGGGAAGACTCGAAATCGGGAGGGGTCACGGGGTCTCGTCAGATTGGTTTGCTCGGTCAATAGAACCGATCAGCTGTTTGAGACGGAACACCGAGGCATCGCCCTCGTGAGCCTCACAGGCGGGGAATACGGTGCGTGGTCCGAAGCACGTCCCGACGGCGTCCATCTTCACACTGCAGAAGCGTGGGAACGATGTCGGGTACGTCACCGTCGGTGCCCGAGCTGACTGGTCGGACGTGATCGAGTACAGTACCGCGACACCACCCAACGGATCGTCGCAAATAGCAGTCATGCGGGCTAAAGCTGCCTGGCCGACTCCTCTCCCGTAGTGGAATCAAACACAGTGTCGAACTGCAAGACAGTTGTGTGATGAACGTCCGCAGTGGGCGACCCGACCCGGTTGCAGGGATCGACGCCGGTTCGGTCGCAGAGAACTCTTCACAGGAGAGTAGTGCGTGCGGGAACTCCTTCCCGACGAGTTCCAGTTACAACCACCTGTCCAACGTTCCTGCTTGGACTGCAGAGAACGATGACTCTGCTGAGGATGGGCCCCGTTAATCGTTATCACACACTCAGATGGATGGTGCGGCTACTACCCAGAGAAAACCTAGCTCGATAAGCGCTCACACGATGACAGTTGACACGTCTGCGTCTTGAAACCAAACAGGCGAGCAGACGCTTGAGGTGAAACCCAGTGGTGGGATTCTCGTGACTTCAATCGCGCGAGGAGGGTAATCGGTGATGGAGTCGTTCTTCCAGACAGACTTTGAGGATAGATTTGGTGATTGCAGCCCCACCCCGGAGCGGCGCGAGTGTGGTCTTGCCGGCCCGTTCGCGGTATTCGATAGGCTGTTCGTGAACTGTATACTCTCGCATCAGCGGTCGGATCAGCAACTCGGCAGAAAGCCCCGTGTTCTCGGTCCAGTCGATGGTCTCGATCACCTCCCGCCGGTACGCGCGCATCCCGGTAGTCGTATCGTGGACGCGTCGACCCAGTAGCGTGCTCGCTAGTAACGCGAACAGACGATTACCCAGCCGATTGACCCGAGGCATTGCGTCTGCCCCGTGAGAGAGACGGTCGCCGCTGACGATGTCAGCGCCGTTGTTTATCGCCGTGAGAAAGTCTGGAAGCTGCTCTATCGGATACGTATCGTCACAGTCGGTCGTCACGACGACCGGCCGGGTTGGAGTGAGGAGTGCCTCGCGAACGGCGACGCCGTACCCCTGTGGTTCTTGCTCGATAACACGGGCACCGCGGTCACGGGCAATCTTCGGCGTCCGATCTGAAGACCCGTCCACACAGACGACCTCTGCTTGCCCGTCAGTTACCGTCTCGATATCCGATAACACGGTCTCGATTGCTGCCTCCTCGTTGTACGTCCCCATCACGACGCTCACGTCTTCAAACGTGTATCTTGGAGATGGGTCGTCGGACTCTTCAAGACTGTCTAATCCGAGTGTCGAACCGTCCAGAACCGACGATACCGTATTACTCATTATCACCTCGTATTTGCCGACGTTACTTGTATTTTAGGTACGCCTAAAACAGGGCGGGCACAATGACACAATCACAGAAATCGGTCGACTGCATCAGCACAGCGGAGCGCTAACGCGGCGATGGTCAGCGTCGGGTTCATCGCGCCAGCGGTGGGGAACACGCTACTCGAGGCGATCCAGCAGTTCTGCAGGTCGTGAGTTCGGAGATTCGGATCGACAACACTTCGCTGGGGGTGTTCACCCATTCGCGTCGTTCCCATGTGGTGGTACGCTGGACCGGTGTTATCGGGGCCTACCTGCCAGTTGATTTCGGCGCCCAGTTTTTCGAGGATTTGGCGCTGGATCTGGTTGGCCCGCTCGAGTGTGCGTAACGCACGGTCGTCGACACTCCAGTGGACATCTGGCACGGGATTGCCGTGGTCGTCGGTCTGGTTCGAATCCAGCCCGACGTAACTGTCTTTATGTGGGAGTTGTTCCACGAGCGCGCCAATCCCGATTTGATTACCGTACTCAGCCTGAAGCCGGTCACGTAATTCGTCTCCCCAGTCGTCGCCCGTGAGAGCCCTCTCGATAGGTGAAGGGCCATCATAGTTGAAAAACTCGAGTTTGAACGGAGCGATGTCCGCGTCAGCCTCGTCGTAGAACTGATCGGAGCTGCTCGTGTAGAATCCAACGTGATTCTGTCGGGTGGGTTCGTCCAACTCGCCACCCATCCCGGCGAACAAGTGGTCCATGAAAAACTTGCCCACGAGACCGCTCGTGTTAGCCAGTCCGTTTGGATGTGTGTCAGACGCCGAGAGGAGGAGAAGCCGCGGCGTCTCGACACCGCCGCAGGCAACCACGAACACGTCTGCTTCCTGTCGGTGTTCGGCGCCGTCAGAGGTTGCGTACCTGGCAGCCGTCACGCGGTCGCCGTCGTGCTCGAGCCGTTGGACCGGCGCCTGATCGATTACTTTCGCGCCGTGTGACTCTGCGCGGTCGACGTGGACCGTGGCATCGTACTTTGCGCCGGACGGACACACCGGCTGACAGGTGCCGTATCCCACGCAAGCACTTCGACCGTCGTACTGTTCGGAGTTGCGTGCATTCGGGACAGAATGCATATTCACCCCCAGGTCCTCACAGGCTTCGGCAAACAGCGAGTCACTGTAGGATGGTTCAAACGCCGCCATCGGATACGGCTCCTCACGGGGCGGCGCGTACGGGTTGTCAATAGCACCAGCCACACCGAATTCACGCTCGGCGGCCGCATAATACGGTCGGAGATCATCATACTCGAGTGGCCAGTCGGAGCCCACACCGCGTTCAGTCTCGGAGTTGAAGTCGTCTTCGTGAAGACGCATCACCATCCCTTGCCAGTGAAGTGTCGAGCCTCCAATTCCCTTTACCCGGGCGTGGTTGAGTGGGTACTCCCGCTCGCCAGACGCCGAATATGCATCACGTCGGCCGCCGACATCCCACACGTCAGGCCCCCCGTAGGCAGGTCTGAGTGCGCGCTCTTGCCGTTCGAGTCGATCAGCCGGGTCGAACCGTGGACCGGCGTCCAGCACCACGACATCGTGCTCGCCAGCCAGCCGATCCGCGATCAGCCCGCCCGCGGGACCTGCCCCGACAACGCAGATGTCCGCTCCCGTGAGCGGTGTCCGGTCACCGTCAGTCATATCGCCGAGAGAGTTCGAAGCCACGCGTTATCTCTCCCTGGACGACACTGTATCGTGACCGCCCGTGCCGATTGCCGAGGCGGATCCGAGCTCGCAGTCGATCATCAGGGACCCTGTGTGTAACTTTCGATTCCGCCGGGGTTACTCTGGGGGTTCTCGATACCCACCAATTTGCCGCCCACCGGTGAGGAATACAGCGCGAGAAGCAATTCGTTGATGATAAAATAGCGGATTCGCTCTGCAGTCGTCCCGGCGGGGTCTTCCTCGGCGGAATCGGCTCCGATTTCGCGGAGCAGACGGTCACGGACGCCCTCCGAAAGGTCAGTCACCCGACTCCCGTGCCAGGCCCGGCCGCGCTCGTCTAGTTCGGCCACTGCCGTGCGGATCCCCACGGCGTGGTCTGGGCGGGCCAGTCGCCCTTCGAGAAACCCTGCCACGAACTCGTCAATCCCCGAGAGGTCGTCGGGATACACGACTTCTGCAATCGCCGTCAGCGTCGCCTGCACCCGCTCGTCGCTCGGGAGTTCCGTCTCACCGTCGCTGTCGGCGCGGACAGAGGAGTCATCCTTGTCTTGCTGAACCTGCCGACCCGCGAAGACAGCTACTCCAGAGGCTCCAACCGCCGCTAGCGCGGCTGCAGCATCACGTCTTGTCAACTCCATACACTGATTTAGGTAAACCTAAATTCTTATATCCGTCGGAGCGGTCTGCCAACACGAATTGTGATCTGTCACCGAGGAAGGTCGGCTTCGAGCCATGAGTAAGACACGTGAGATAATCGGCAGTGCGACCGACGGGGAATTGCCGCTGGGGTTGACGCTGATTAGCGGCGCAATCGCCGCGATACTCGTCTTTCCGCTGTCGTGGTTAGTTATCGAGGCAGTCACTGTTGACCGGGCACGTGGCTTCGACCTGCTGTTCAGTGCGAGGACTGCAGACATCCTGACGAACAGTCTCCTGTTGATGATCGGAGTGACCGTAGGGTCGATTCTCGTCGGTGTTCCGTTGGCGTATCTGACATCTCGCACAAATCTCCCGTTTCGTCGGGTCTGGTCGGTCGCTGTCGCCCTCCCGCTGGTCATACCTAGCTACATCGGTGCGTTTGCGTTCGTCTCGGCGTTCGGACCACAGGGTGAATTTCACGCCCTGCTGTCGCCACTCGGAGTCGACCGTGTCCCAGAGATATACGGACTCCCTGGGTCAGTGCTCGTTATCACGCTGTATACGTACCCGTACGTGTATTTGACCACCCGGGCAGCCTTACTGTCGTTCGATACGCGCCTCATCGAGGCCGCTCGGACACTGAATCACGGCCGGTGGGACGCGTTTCGCCGGGTGACGCTACCACAGACCCGGCCGGCAATCGCCGCCGGAGCCCTGTTGACGGCGCTGTACGCCGTCTCCGATTTTGGAACACCTGCAATCATGCGGCTTCCGGTGTTCACTCGGCAGATCTTCGTTGAGTACAACGCCTTCGGTCGCGATTATGCGGCCCTTCTGTCACTCCAATTGTTGGCTGTCGTGCTGATCGTGTTGGCCCTTGAGTGGCAAATCCGGCCAAATCAGACGGTCCAGGGAGACGGCGCGAGTCACGGGAAAAATCGGGTCCAACTGGGGGGCTGGCGCTGGCCTGCAACTCTCCTTCCGGCGGGTGTGTCGGTGATTGCACTCGTCATCCCGGTGTGGATCCTCTTGTTGTGGCTTCAACGAAGCGACATCGCCCGCCGACCATCGATGGCTTTCGAGTGGATCCAAGTGGCGAACTCAGTGTCGGTCTCGCTGGCGGCTGCACTCGCTGCCGCAATCACCGCAATCCCCGTCGCGTATTTTGCTGCTAATAACGACACGTGGGTAGCCACATTGTGTGAACGAACCACTTACGTCGGCTTTGCTGTCCCGGGGATTGTTCTCGCGCTCGCACTCGTGTATTTTGGAGCTGGCTATATTCCGTGGATCTATCAGACGCTCCCATTGCTCGTGTTCGCGTATGTCGTGCGATTCGTCCCGCAAGTGGTCGGCTCGGCCCGGACATCCATTCTTCAGGTGGACCCACAACTTATCGAAGCGAGCCGGACGCTTGGAGAGTCGTCACTGGGCGCGTTCAGACACGTGACACTGCCGTTAGTTCAGTCAGGAATCGTCGCCGGCGCGGCACTGGTGTTTCTGACAACGATGAAAGAACTCCCGGTGACACTCGTATTGCGACCATCGGGGTTCGACACTGTCGTCACCCAGATTTGGCGAGCACAGGAGACCGCACTCTATCAGTACGCTGCCGTTCCCGCGTTGCTGTTGTTGGGAATCTCCGGAGTTTCGATGGCCGTTCTTCTGGCACAGGAGAGCGGCGACCGTGGGCTGTGACCAATCACGACACACAGCCACTCTGAGCGTGAGATGATAGAAAACTGATGCCGGGAGCTAGTGTCTCGTATGTCTCGCCAACAGCGCCGTGCAGATGGTCATCACGGTTACGCTACTCTCACCACAGTAGTGTCGTCGCTCGCCCAAGGGTGCGTCTCAGTCCTCTCGTCGCGCTCAATGTGTGACATTGAGCGTAGGGGTGAAAGGAGACACAGAGCACAATTATAGGATACAAGGAGAATACCTGACCCTTCAGGGTAGGATGAATCCGACAACTCTGACACACCCGACTCTCGATAGCAGGCTTGGATATTCTACCGCTCTCAACCAGAACTCTCAGTTACGACGCAACTTTGACATCCTCCTCCGCGGTCACGCGGCCGAATCCCACGCCACCGCTGAATTGGGAGTGTCAGCTGTCCAGACTGCCACGCGAGCACACCGTTGGAATCGGTGTGTAACCAGTCGACGGGCAGTCTCTTAGGAGTGGCCACCCCGGGACTCCTCTCGTCTGTCGGACTCGGATTCCCCGTAGTGTGTTGGCCACGAGGAGTCCGGCAGACTGCGACAGACTCGGAGTGACTTCCTCTGCAACTGTTTGCCCCCGGTGGTTGGTGTGTGATTCCCACATCGGGCCACACCCTGCCCTGTTTCCAGTGTGGGCGGACATTCGAACCGCCAGTTGGTGGGCGCTCGGCTACACTGGGGTCGTCCCCAGTGCGCCGACACTCACAGAGACGACAGTGTGGAGCAAAACCAGTCCGCAATTGGCGCTGTGACGGCGCGTATCCACGCCGT
>JAQCMZ010000163.1 GCA_028274825.1 Haloferacaceae archaeon | reverse complement strand
TCTCAGACCAGTGACTTCTCGCTGGACGCACTGGCGGATATGACCGACCTCACCGACATCGCCTACGACGCCGAAACCGCCGGCTGCTTGCTCGTGGGCGGCGGTGTCCCGAAGAACTTCACTCTCCAGACGATGCTGGTGACGCCCGGTGCGTACGACTACGCCGTCCAGGTCACGATGGACCCCGAGGCGAGCGGCGGACTCTCCGGGGCGACTCTCGAGGAAGCCCGGTCGTGGGGGAAACTCAACAAAGACGCCAGTAACGCCTCCGTGTACGGCGACGCGACCGTAATGTTGCCAATCTTGGTCGCCAACGCGTACGAACGGTTGAGTGAGGCCTGAGAGAGCTCTCCAGACACAGTACGCCGTCTGCGTACCCATCGTGTGGTCGGGGGTCGCTGGTCAGACGAGGTGTTACGGGAAATCAAGGAGAAAGCCCCGTGCTTCAGCGCGGGGATGAATTCGACACTGAAGAGTGGGATTGCAGTCACCCACACTTTTGTCACTGATTGAGACGGGTCGGAAAATACACTGGGGCGGTCTCCCCGCCGTCGTAACCGGATGCTATCGGGGTTCGGACCACACCACGTCTGAAGAGATCCCCTTCGGGCCGCTGGCCGTGGATTCCACCAAAGTGCGGTAACTCTGAATCCCATGCCGGGAGAGGAGTACCGGCGGCTTGGCTCTGCCAGGTGTCTGGTCATGTCGGCCGAACTGCAACCCTGAAAATCCCAACCAAGCGGCGCGGTTCCGTGGGAATCCTCGCCCTTTCGGGCGGGGAGGAAGTCAACCATTAGATAGGTGGACCCCCACTCACACAGAGTCGTTCATGCGTAACCACTTTGACCGGTCTGAAGTAAGATGTAACTCGGCCGATGACGAATTACCACTCTGAGCCGACTCGGCATCGGTGATGAAGATCCCTATGAGTACAGAGGCCGCTCTCTTTTTTGCACGGATCTCTCCAGAATACTCAATCGTGACAGCGATACATACGGCTACCAAGTCACCTCCGCGCCAAGCAGAGAGTCCCCGGGACGGCATCATCACCAGCTGACGAGCTTTTCGAATCGGCAACACAGCTGAGCGGGTCTCAGCACTCGTGTGAGTGACGAGTGTCACGAGGCCGACGGCCCGGGCGAACTCTCGAGTCTGATTTCGGGACTCTGGGGAAGCTCTCGTTTTCCTGCGGCGTCTCGAGAAGAACACAGCTATCGAAGGCTACAGACCTCGTCTGTCGAAGGTGGGGTTATCGCGCGTCACTCTCGTCGAAATTTCTGTGTGTTCGCCGGTCGGAAACGGGACGGTTCCAGGAGCCTCCCCACGCTTGCGATGGCACGAACCAGAGCGACGAAATCCCGGAAGTTGGCCCGAGACAGGTCGAGATAACTTCTGTCGCCGCTCCATGTGACCAACACTCCCGCACTTGAGCCACTCTGGAGATGTGTTGAGATGGATCGTGCTGTGGTCAGACCGTGGCCCGAGAGTAATTGACCGTGTTCTCTCGGGCATTCGACTAGAGAGGGTGTTCGAACCACTACGGAAGCAGTCTCGCTCAGAGGTGTCGTTTCATCATCTTCGGCGGTTGACCTGTCTCACCAGTGAACGCCCGAGCAGTGGTCCCGAGAGAAAAACGGCACTGGAGTGCCGCTGCGGGTGGGACAAGTTTTAGTATCTCATCCAACATGTATGCATATAATGCGGATACGCCCAGTTGATGAGAACACCCTGGCAGCCGCTTGCCGATCGATTGCACAGAGCAATTACGGATTCGTGTACGTCGACAGAGACCACGAAGCGATCAAAACCGAGTACGAATCCGAGGACGTATCCTGGACTCGTCAGAGCTCGCTTTCCACCGCGCAGATCAAGGAGTCGCTCCGCGAGATGACTGGGTCCGACAACTACGCACACGACCAGATCCGGCCGGGAGTGTTCTACCTCGACCCGTTCAAGCACAAGATCGAGGCGAACATCGCCGCAGTGCTCGAGCAGTTGTTCCGGAACCAGATCGTCGTCACGGCCAAGCAACTCCGGTCACAGTTCAACGTCGCACACGACGACGCGGGGTTTTTCGCGGAGGAATTACAGGAGCGCGATTACGTGATGCGGATCGTCGCCGGGAACGTCGAGTACTACACCGTCGGACCGCACCTCAAGGACGCCGTAGACGGAGAAGGCGAGGACCTCGACGACAAACTCGCCCGCCGGAGTATGAACGGGCGGATCTCACACGATCAGTTGGAGGACGCAATTTCCGTGCAGGCCGTCTCGGACGTGATCGACTATCTTCAGAGTGAAGGACACGTGATCAATCTCGACGGAGAGTACCTGATCCCGGAGGCACTCGACGAGTTTGTCCAGTGGTTGGCGGGCAAGATCGAGGAGGAAGTGCTCGAGGAATTCGAGGAAGCCGGGTACGTGATGCCCGCCTCTGAGTACAACTCACTCGTGGAGAGCCGTGCTGGGGCCCGGTCAAACAGTCTCGCAGCAGTTCGCTCGAGCCGAGGCAACACGAGAGAACGCGATATCCTTCAGGGTATTCGCGATCAATTTGCTGACGGGGATGACCCACAGATCGAGATAGACGGTGCTGTAGCAGTCTACAAATCCGAAGCAGATCGAGAGGTCGAATCCCGTGCAGAGCAGTTCGTTCGGCCTGTGTTGAACGACAAGACGGCTGCCACACCCGAAGACCTTCTCGAGGAGATCAGACCAGACGTGACCGAACTCACACTCACACAGACTCAAGAGGGCGACGAGTATCTCCAAGAGCAGATCATCAACCGATCCGAAGAACGCATCTGGGAGGACTTCTGATGAATTTCGAAAAATTCGAACGTGACGACGGCCTGGTGACGGCAGAGCCGCAATCGAATCGAGAACAACCGGTACGGTTCGATGCAACAATCGCCGATAGGAACGAAGACGACGAGGCGGAAGGCAACTGGGAGGGGCTCGTTGGGCAAATGATGGATCACGACACTGGCGAGGCCCTCGAGTTCGACAGGGGTTCAGCGTCTCTCTCACGGCAGGAGGCAATCGACGCGCTGGTCGAGTCAGACGACGAGTTCGCCACGACACAGCTCCAGGCGGAAGCAGTCCTCGAATATCTGAATCGAGAACAAATAGTTGAGATAGCCGACTCGGATTCGGTGACAGTGGTGAAATCGTTCGAGTCGATTAAAGAGACGGGGAACTTTCAGATGTGCAATAACTGGGCTGCGATGTTCGACACGTTCATCAATCGGATCGATACCGCTAATGAGAAAGTCGAACACGTGAAACAAAAACTCGACAATCGAGAAACCGAGACAACCCAGCGAGACGGCGTCGATAAAGACGAGAGAATGGAACGGTACGCACAGAAGATGCGGAACCTCCTCGACGGTCGGTCTCCGTCTGAACTCGGCGAAGAGGACTCCCAGCAATTCAGGCTCTATCGGAAGCAATACGAATTCTACGACAGTATGAAAAAATCAGACAACGGGCCTCAGACATCAGGGAGAGAACAGGAACTAGCGATGACGATGGACCGGTTCGACGTGCTGAAAACACAGATGATGAAACGCCGAGACGAGTTCCGCAAAATCGCGATGCAGGAAGCAGTGTTTCCCCAAGACCTCGTGAAACTTTCAAACACGTACTCAGAGCTAATGACTTCTATGGGGAATGCACTCTCACCCGAGGAGAAAATGGAGTCAACGAGCGATGATGAATTCGCGGAGGAACTTCTCGGCCAAGACGAGGAGGCGGTCGAACAGCTCGATGAGAGCGCCGAGAAGTTGAACGAGAGCATCACCCGTTGACCCTGATCCGGAATGCACGTGACACCGTGGATCGCTTCAGTTGCCAATATCGAAGCTGAGTTGGACCGACTCATAGATCACCGTCGACCGACCGGCGCGAAACCCTGGCGAGGGGCCCACCGGATGCTCGACGAATTAATTGCTTTGGTGGAACCCGCTACACACCGTCTTCCACGATTACATCGAGTGCCCGATGAATCGGTGGACCGTGCTGTAGGGCGGATATTGTCAGCATTGCTCGATGGCGAGGTCCCACCAGAGGACGTCGTTCAAACAGCCGATGAGAGGGTCGAACTCACGAGCGGAAGTGTCCGTGTTTTGTTAGGGGACCCGGCCAACTGGTATGTGCTATTCCCCTGGGTCGCCGAAGAACTGCGGAACCATGCTCGCAGATGTCAGAAATACCAACGGCGGCTTGAATTTGTGAATGCCGACGTGATTGCACAGACGTTCAGTGATGTCGCTGAGTCGATCCGTGATCTCGCCAAAGTATTCGACTACCGCCCGACTGCGCGATTGTGGCTGGACCCACCCCACTCATTGATAGACGCGGATTTCGAGCAGATCGAGGCGGTTCTAGAACGCGCGATAGTTGCCTCGAGGGATCAAAACAAACAGGGATGGACCTGACCGTGTCCCGACGCCGCTGGGGGGGGCTGGCCTGGGCCGGTCTGGTGATCGGGAACAATCGCAGCCAGAAAACACACAGATGAGTAAAACAAGACTGCAAGGAATCACGATGGATGGGACCCCGAGCTCACACGCGTCGATCGGGGAGAGCAAAATAATGTCGAGCACGGATGTCGTTTGCGTGCGACACGGCGGGGCTAAAGCGACGTTCGAGGTGAGGCCCAAAGACGATGGGGCCTTCTCGACGATGGGTAACGAAGTACATCTCAACCCAGAGGCAGCGAAGCTATTCCCGCAGTTTTCTCCGGGCGACACGCTCGAGGTGGAGACAGATGCATCTCGAATGAAGGTGATGACGGCACAGGAGGTCGAGATCAATCCACACGGGGCTGCTCCCGATCAGCTCGAAAAGGTACTACGCGAGAATAAGGCGCTGTTGCACCCGATTACCGAGTCATATGACTTCGGTCCAGAGACAATCGAATTCAGCGTGACAGACGTCTCCCCGAGTCACCGGACGGTCCGGGTTAGCGAAAAAACAGAGTTCACCTTCGACAAGACCGCTCATTCGGCGTCAGTCGAGTCCGGATCACCAGCCGGCCCACCATCCGGCGCCGGTTCGTCGGGAGGAGTCAGTGGAGATCAGAGCGCCGAGGAGGCGGCAATTACGTTGGAAGCCGAAGAGCCGCGGACAAGCTTCCAAGAGGATGTCGCAGGCCTCCAGGAGGTGAAACGCACCGCACAAATGATGTTGGAGCTGTACGAACCAGACACCCGAGATCAGGTCGAAGACCTGTACGGCGAGGAGTTCGCGGGCACAGGTGGTGGAATGATGTTGTACGGGCCACCAGGCTGCGGAAAGACGCTCATTTCGGAAGCAATCGCTTACGAGGCGAAACACAACACACAAATCGAAGAGCAACACGATTGTGACGTGCGATTTCTGAAAGTGAAGGGGAGTGACGTGATGTCGAAATACTCCGGCGAGTCTGAGAAGAATGTCGAAGCAGCCTTCGACCAGGCGCATCAAGAAGTCGAAGACGGCGGCTTCGCGGTGTTGTTTTTCGACGAGGTGGAGACGCTCATCCCGGACCGGTCGGACGACAACTTGCAGCGTCACGAGCGGGCGTTGACGAACGCGTTTCTGCAGCAGATGAACGACGTGGAAGAGCGGCTGCTCGTCATCGGGGCCACGAATATGCCGTTCTCGATCGATCCGGCCGCCACCCGGCGGTTCCCGATCCAACAGTTCATTCCACAGCCCGATGCCGAGGTGATGGCAGAGGTGTGGAGCAAATCGCTGGGAAAAATCGCCGAGCAAGACGACGTGGACTGTGCGGAACTCGGGGAGGCGTCTGCCGGGTTCACTCCAGCTGAAATCGCTGACCGGGTGTTGGGATCGGAGCTGCAGCGGGAGTTAGTCGAGAGCGTCGCGCTCGAGGATCGGGACCCGATCACACCGGATACCCAGTATCTGTTGAGTCGACTGGAAGAAACGGAGCCGAAAACGATCCGACAGTACGTCTCCAGCGTGATGAAACAGGCCCAGGAACTGGAGGGATTCCCCGAGATGAAATCGTACGTGAAACAGCAGGCCGAGAAGTTCGGGCCCAACCCGGCTGCCGGGTCAGACACGAGTGAACAGACGTGAGCCTGTCGCTGGCCGCCGTCACCTCGTTCGAACACGGGCCCGTCCTGGCGAGCGCAGCGGGGTCGTCGTTCGTCGTGCTGGCCGACGACAACGGGGTCACCCTGGTTCACGACGACCTGACTCGCATCTACCGGGGAACGGTCGACGACGTGGCGGCGGGCACTCACGTGTACGTGTTGGTCGACGGCCAGGTAATCGCCCACGAGCGGGACGGCACGACGGCGTGGGAGACACAGCTTTCTCCGACACTGGTGGATGTGACAGCTGACCCGGTCGGGGATACGGTCGTCGTCCGAACGGCCGACGGGCGGCTCATCCCGCTGGCCCCGGACGGGACACGGCGTGACCCCGGTGCGCGCACCGATCAGTCAGTCCCGTCGCCGAACGCACCCGACGAACCGACGCTGGCCGCGCTCAACGGCCGGGTGACCGCCGCCAACTGGACATCATACACCGTGATGGGCGGCGGCGGTGGTGACCTGCCGGCGGCAGTCGACGTGGTCGGGATTGTCAGCGACACGGTCGTGACGCTCCTGAAAGACGGCCGTCTCCTGGCCCACGGCGATGGCGAACGACAGTGGACGATCTCGGACGTGGAGTGGATAACGCCGGTGGGAACCGACCGGATTTTTTGTCAGACCGACGGGAAATTGATGACAGTCACGCCGGCCGGTGACCGGGCGCCGGTCCGCGGAGTCGCCGCGACCGGCGAATGCGTCGTCTCGGCGGACGGGACCACCCTGTGTGAAATCAGTGACGAGACAGTACGCGTGTTTCAGCCGCCCGGCGATCCGACAGCCGGGCTCGGGCTGGAGGTCACACCTGATTCGGTCGTGATGCCGACGGACCGACTTCCTGTCGTGGTCCGGAACGACGACACTGCCCCCGTCGAGACGGCGGCGACGATCCGGGGGCCCGGCGGTGCGAGCGAAGAGTTCTCGCTCAGTCTGTCACCGGGTGGTCGCCAGCGGGTCAATCTGGCCGTCGAACCAGCCGAGACCGAGACGTCATCGGAGGGGTTGACGGTGACGTTACTCGTCGGAGAGACGACCGTCGATAGTGTGACCGTGCCGACGGTCAGCCCCAGCGAGATGTCGGCTGTCGACACAGAACCGATCAGAACCGACGGTGAAACGGTGACACTCCGTGTGACAGTCACCAACGATAGTGACCGTCCGATCGAGGGAGGCTGGATCAGGTCGACGCGGCTGGACACAATCCCGCCCGCCGAGTCCGCCAGTGTCGACTTGGCGGTCGCGCCAGGAACGCGGGCGGTGCCGGCCACGGTCGAGTCTCTGGAATCTCGAGAGATTACGGTCGATGTCCCCGACGAGTTGGCGGCGGTGTCCGTCTCTGCGGGGCCGCGTGGGTTCGTTGAGGTGAGTGTCAGTTCGGCCGTCTCCTTCCCGATAGAGGACACTCTCACCGTCTCCGGGTTGCCGACACCAGACGAGACACTCACGCGCACAATCGAGTTGTCCGGAAACGGAACCTTCGTCTGGACGATTCCGTCGACGGTGGGTGAGTGCCGTCCCATCGAGGCAAAAACCAGCGCGGATCGAGACCAGGGCGCGTTCGATCCGGGTGTCGTCGAGGGGGTCGTCCGGGGAGACCAGAGAAATCGGACAGCTGAGACGGCGACGGAACCGGAACCGGAGACGGCGACGGAACTGGAGACGGAACAATCCGAGTCCTCGACCGACGACGGGACCCCGATCGAGATCAGCCGGCACGTCGAAACCGAGCGGCCGACTGTCGGTCGGCGGGAGTCTGAACGGGTCGCGATCGACAACACCGGCGATGAGTCGCGAACCACCGAGATCGAATCCGGGGGAGCCGACCCCGTCAGCCAGACTGTGTCGGCAGGCGAGCAGATCGAGAAGGGACGGGCGTTCGTCTGCTACGAAGACGGGAGCCTGCCGCCCGTGCAGGTGTCGACCGGCGACACGGCAATGACCACGGACACGGTGGGTGTGAGCCCGGTCGAGGCGTCGATCGTCCCGTACGTCTGGTGGAGTGACACGGGAGAGAGTCACGAACTGGTGGTGGCTGTGAACACGGATCAGCCCGGCCAACTCGTGGGCGTCGAACTCGGTGGCGAACGAATCGGACTCGAGGCGACACTCGTCCCCGGCGAGGTGGCCCACGCAACCGCCGAACTGCCGCCATCCATAGACGCAGGGGTGCTCCCGGCGACGGTCGTCTTCGCGGAACTGGACGACATCGACACGCTGGGGCAGCATCTGCCGGAACGACCGTCACAATCACGATTCAGCGGGGTGAAAACGACCGTGACGGACGGTGAGTTGGTCGACGGAGTCGGCACGATCTACGTCCGAGTGCGCAACGACAGTGACCGCTCGATCGAGAATCTCGGCGTGCAGTCGGTGGGAGACAGCGTCACCGCCGGGCCACACACCGAGATCGGTCACCTGGATCCCGGTGAGTCGTACGACCACAGAGTCCGCGTCAACCACGACCCGACGGCGGCCGGTGAGGAGGGATCTGCTGACGATGGCCGGCCGGTGGACGCAGGGGTGCGACTGGTCGACGACGCGACCGACAGACGGATAGACACGGTGCAAATCGCGGAAACGGACGGCGCGTTAACCATCGCCGACGTGCAGACGAACCCCGTGGCCGAGTTTCCGTCGGTGATAGCCGAGTCGTTTTGAGCAGACTCGCTAT
Source organism: Haloferacaceae archaeon (assembly GCA_028274825.1). Classification (GTDB taxonomy): domain Archaea; phylum Halobacteriota; class Halobacteria; order Halobacteriales; family Haloferacaceae; genus J07HR59. The sequence goes on along the minus strand of JAQCMZ010000163.1, from coordinate 14,884 downwards.
CAGTTCAGGAGGAAGTCTCCGACCGCTGCTCGTCGCGTCTCCCGGACGTACCTGAGCCCCCGGATGAACACGAAACTAATCACGCCCACGGCACCGAGTCCGTACACCCCAGCCGCGGCCAAGAGACTGTAGCTCACGAGTTGGGCTTGGAAGGCGACCTGGTCGCGCCGTTGTGTCACCGGTTCGACACGGTCGGTGCCCGCACGCCGGTGTTGGTCGATCGCGGACGCGTACCGGTCGTCGATGGTTTTGAGTCTGTCGGTCACGGCGTCGTATCGCGCCGGGTTCAACACGAGCGGCTGTCCGGCGAGAACGACGGTCGCGTTCTGCTTCACCGATTGCCAGGTCGTGTCTGCCTGTGCCCGGGCGGTCGCCGCATCTTCCACGAGCCTCAGGTACGTATCTGTCGCATTCGTGGCAGCGCCACGGCGACGAGCGGCCGTCTCCCTGTCGCCAGTAATCGCCGCCAGTTGGGCCAGCGAGCGCTGCGCCCGCGCTCGCTCGGCCACTGACGGGTCTCCGCCGAGTACGTCCTCGTAGTGTGCGCGCTGGGACGCGACCGTCTCATCGAGCGACTGATTTGCGGCGCGGACTGCCCTGGTGGCAGGCGACCGAAGTTGCGGGGAGATCTGCTCGACCGCAGAGACGACCTGATCGCGAGCGACGGCCGCCTCGGTGAGGTGCCGCTGCCCCTGTTTGAAGTTGCCACTCTCTTGAGCCGTCCGAGCCGCCGACAACGCGTCCAGATACAGCAGCGTCGCTCGGGCCATCGACAGCGAGATCGACAGGGTATCACCCGAAACAGACTTGTTTTCCCGAAGCCGAGTTTCGACGTTGACCAGTGTCTCTTCGACGCCGGTCGCGACCGGCTCTCGGAACGCGCCGTCCTCGGCGGCCGCCGACAGGTCGTCTTTGACTTCGCCGAACGACAGCGGCCGGGGCCGTGCAGTCACGTTCACAATCCGTGGGTCGACGTTGTCACCGTCGAGTTTGTACGCCCACGCGTACTGCCGATACAGTTCGGCGTCCGGGCTGAACTCGAGAGTGAACACGAGTTGATCTGACTCGCCCGGCTCGATCGTCGACGGCGGTTCAGACGTGATCTGGAGGTACGACTCCGGTCCGGCGACGGGCTCGACGGTCAGTCCGCTGACCGTCTCGTACCCCAGTTCCTCGGTCACCTCCACCGCACGGGTCCGTTCGGTCGTCACAGACAGCTCACCGAACTCGACGTCTGTCGCGCTCGTGGACAGTTCGATCTGGTGGTTGACAGTGACCTCGCGGGTGATCGTCTCCGTGCCGCCCTCAGCAGTTTGAACCGTCACCTCGAGGCGGGAGGTCTCTTCGGGCGCGTCGGGCTGGGCAGTGACCTGGACCGTGGCTGACCCGCTCGACAATCCGTTTACCGACGCCGGTGTCTTTGTGACCGTGGCTGTCACGCTGGTGGAGCCAGCCACCTCAGCGGAGATGTCCTGAACCTCCATGGTGAGGTCTCCCCCGTTTGCGAATTCGACGGTCGTGGTCGTTTCGTAGTCGGAGGTGGGCCTCGCGCGATCGAACTCGATGTCAACACTCTTGAGCGCCAATTCCTCCAGCCGTGGCGGGTACAGAACCTCCGCCCTCGCCGGGATCGTCTGCGAGTCCGCGTCATCGGCGTTCGGAGTAAGAGTGACGTCCCATCTGAGTACGTCGTCTTGGTCGGCGCTCTCACTGGCTGAGACGGAGACATCGACGAATTCTGTCTCGCCTGCCCTGACAGAGGTTCTCCGGAGCTGTGCCACCGACAGTTCGCCGTCTCGTGGCTGAGACGGACGCACCCTCGCTGTCATCCCGTCGATCGGATTGGTGTCACCAACCTCGGACACTGCCACTCGAGCGGTTTTTTCGGTCCCGACCAGGACGCCGCCCAGATCAAATCGGCCGTTGTCGGTCCCGACGACCGGTGGCCGCCGGACCGTGAGTGTCACGGGAAACCGTACAGTGTTGTCCAGACTGTCGGTCAGTACTGCCGTCATCCGGTAGGATCCTTCCTGCACGAAGTTGTCAGCCGCCACGCTGAACGACACGGGCTCGTCTGCGTTGGCCGCAACCTGATCGCCCGACAGCGACGCGGACTCGACATCGATTCCGCGCGGCGGGTCCTCGAGTTCGATCGACCGGAGTTGCATCGTGCCGTCTCCCTCGTTGGGGACGGTCGGCTCCACTTCGACTTCCCGCCCCTGCCCGTCGGGATCGGCGAACACGACTTCCGCGGTCTGTGTATCGACAGAGCCGAATGCGGGAAGCACTTTGTCCACGGTCAACTGAGTAGTGAACGTCTGTGTGTCGTCGAGACTGTCGGTGACAGTCACGTCGAACTGGTAGGTGCCCTCAGCTTCTGCGCCGATGTCGACGGTGAACGTCACCGACTCGGTTTCACCTGCCGAAATGTCAGTCAGCGCCGAGCCCGACGAAAGCGAGATTTCTGACGGGGTGTTCGACAACTGGACAGACTCGACCTGCATGAACCCGTCGCCGGTGTTCTGGATCGGGACTGTAATTTGCCTCTCCGCGGAATCTTCGGTGATGGCGTCCAACTCGACAGAGACTGCGGGCGACGGTGCAACGCCGAAACTCGGTTCGAGCACGTCGACCTGCGTTTCGAGTTGCTCACTGTGAACGGTGCCGCTGGACCCGGAGATATCTGCCTGCGAGGCGTAGGTTCCCTCGGCGGTCGACGAGTCGACATCGACGCTGTACTCGACGGTGTACTCTTCGCCACCGAGGGCCTGCCAGCTCGTGCTCGTTCCGCCGTCGGTTCCGTCCGACCGGTCCCACCGTTCGAACTCGAACACCACATCGCCACCACCGTCGGTGAGTCGGCTCGGAGCGGAGAGGGTCTGATTGCTCGCGGGTGTGAACGAAAACGACAGTGTCTCAGATTGTGATGCCGGACTTGCAGCCTGGATTTCGACCGATGTCGAGACGGCAGCAGCCGGTCCAGCGGCACCGAGCAGCACGAGTCCAGCGATCACGACGGCTGCGTGTCGAGATGAGATCATTCGTCACTCACCGACGGTGAGTCGCGAGGAATGATCTGACCGACCGTCGCCGCGTCAGTGTCGGCACCCCACTGAGTCACTCGCACGGCCACGAGTGTACAGACCAGCACGGCCAAGACGGTGTACCCTACGAACACGCTCACGCTCGCCAGTGCCAACCCGCGCAACCCGGATTGCGTCTTGCCGGCCCTCTCAGCCAGGGTTGCGGCTCTCTGTTCCAGTTCGTGTTTGTTCGCCAGAGTCACGGCACGTCGCGCTTCGCTGTCCGCCTCGCGTGCGGTCAGGTACCGGTCGAACACTCCCAGACGGTGTGCCGACAGCGCCGTTTGCGCGCCAGCACACTGCCCGTCACACGCCCGAAGGAACGCTCGAGTGGTCTTGACCGACTCGTTCACCGCCGCCATATCTGCCTGGAACGGGGCCCGTGTCCGCTCGAGATTCGAGGCCGTCGAGGAGAGCCGGGCGTCCCCCCCGCCAGCACGATACGCCGCGACTGCGGCCTCGAGCAGTTCGATCCGGGCTGCCGTCGCCGTCGTGTCGCGCGCCTCTGTCCGCAGTTCGTCGCCACGGGTGAGATAAAACCGATCGACCGCCAGCTGAGCCAGCGCCCCGTACTCGGCACCACCGCTCGTGCGCAGCGACTCCACTGAGTCGCTCGTCTCGCCGATCAACCGCAAACTCTCCGTCGTGTTACCCGCCTGGGCAGCCTCGTAAGCCGTCACGAACGATTCCAGCACAGTCAACAGTGCGGCCAGTCGGTCACGCTTCGCGTCGGTGAACTCTCCCGTCTGGACTGCGACGACGGCCCGAGACCGAGCTGTCTCCATCGTCGCGTACGCCGACAGCGCGTCTGCGGATCCCAACTCCCGGAAGTCTGCAAGGAACTCGCTGGCAGTCGGCTGGTCGCTCTGTTGAACCCGTCTCCACTCGTTCGACACCCGCCAGCCATCGGTAGGAGGAGGGGAGTGTCGGGTGTCGGAGCGGTCGGCGGACCCGCGGTCCTGGTCGATCTGTGGGTGGGGCGACTGCATCGGCGCCGCGAGTGCTGTCTGCGCAAATATCGCGACCACGGCGCCAGCGACGAGGAGTGTCTTGAGTCGTGTCATCAGTAGATACTCGTGTTGAGTCGGGTCCGGACCGATCGGTCGTCTAACATCGCCTCCATGGCGTTGAGATATCCCACGAGCACGAACGTCACTGCCAGCTGTTGTTCGGGCTGCTGGTCCGGGTACGTCCTGTAGAAGTCTCTGATCTCGTCGAACGGGTCTCGGGCCGGCGAGATCACGGTCAGTTCGCCTCGCTGGCTCTGTAACGTCGAATCCATGGCTCGTACCCGCTCGCCGAGCCGCCGGTCTCGCTGACCCCGGCCCTGCTCGGCGAGGGTGAACAGCTCTTCGACGGTGTAGCCAGCGGTCCACTCCGGCCGGGCAGTCGCCATTTGCGAGCACGCGCTGAACAGATCGACGTTGTGTTTCGTCGACAATCCGGCGTCTGTTGCCTGTAACACCTCCTCGCCGGTCTCGAGTAACGCCGCGACGAGAGACTCTGCGTCGAGACCCGACTCTGCGAACCACGATCCCGACGTCGTGAGCGCCTCGATGCTCGACGCCAGCGATCCAAACACGGACGCGTAGTAGCCGTTGATTGCGCCGTCGATCCGCCGCGGCGGTTCGAGCCGGTCTGCTGTCGCCAGCCGTTGCAGACGCTCGCGTTGAGAGCTCGAGAGTGTCAGCTCGAACGGAACGTCTAGTCTCAACTCCGTCGACGTGTCCTCACCGACATCGACGGTGGCCGTCCCGGTGCCGAAGTCGGGTCTGTCCAGGCTGGCGACCACGTCGTGGCTGCCGACAGGGACGTCTTCGAAGCGCACGGCGCCGGTGGAGTCGGTCCGCAGCTGTGTGCCACCGGCCGTGATCGGAACACCCGCCGTCGGGTCACCGTCGATGACGGCAATTGCCCGGATCGACCCGGTTTTTCGCGTCAGGGTGATTTCGTCTGGCAGCGCGGTCAGTGTGTTGTAGGTTTGGCTGTGACTCTCGTAGGCTTCGTGGTCCGCCCGGAGTTCGACCGGCGAAGTGGACGCCGGAATTTCGCGTTCACAGATCCCGTCCACGCTGGTCTTGTCGCTCTGAGTCGCGGGGACGGTAACCTCGACTCCTTCGACGGGATCTCCGGTGCCGTCGACGAAGCGGATCGTAGCTTTGTACGGAGGGACCGTCAACTCGAGTTGATCGCGGGTTCTCGGATCGACTCCCTCCGTCCTGCGGCGGTGCTTCGGGAGTTTCGTCTCCTCGAGTTTGGCGTACAATTCCCAGAGTCTCTCGTCGAGTGGGATGGTGCCGTCACCCATCGGCAGCCGATCTGGGAGAGAGGGCTGGCCCGGCTCTCGAGTTTGTCTTCTGGATTTTACGACCACCGGAGCGGTGACCTTCTGACCGGTGTCGTCGACAGCTGTGACTCGCACCTCGTATGAACTGTCGGACCCGCCCCCGGTGGATCGCCCGAAGACGGCTCCACCCACACCCACACCCACACCAGCGAGGAGCAGGGTCAAGATCAGAATCACCACCCACGTGTCTTCCGGAAGTCGATTCTCCAACGACCCTGCCGTGCCGCTCGTGTCCGCGTTGTCGGCGACCGGCACCGTAATCTCACCCGGACTGTTACCGTCGACAGTCACAGGGACCGTCGTACTGTTGGTTGTTACGAGAAGCTGGTGGCGGCCTTCCGAGACGGTGTGATTCTCGAACGCTATCACCTGCCGTTTCGGGATAGACGTCAGGGTTTCAGCCGAGATACTGGTATTTTCTCCCAGCAATTCCTCGCGTGACACCCGTGAGACGTTGCTCGGGATTGAGTACGGAGATTGACTCAGATTGTATCCTTCGGCTTCGACGTCCGTGCGATTCACGACCACCGTTGTCGAGACGTTTTCAGAGTTGACCCTGATCGACCGGTTGCCGATCAGTCTCACCGATCTGACGGTTGTCTCCAGCGGGCTGTCCAAGACAACTTGCCCGTCTTGTACCGTCCCAGAGCGGACTGAGTGGATCCGAACTGTCTGCTTATCGATAACACCACCGTCATGTCGGATGGTGATTGTCGCCTCGAAAGCTGCCCCGAGCACGGGGTTATCGAGGGCGAGTGTCGCCCCCCGTTCGGTGTCACTCGCGGTGACGATGGCCTCGTACCGACCGAGGGTCGTTTCGACTGCAACACCGTACGACTCGTTTGGAACCAACTGATCCCCGTAGATTTCGATTCCCTCGTCCGTAGCCGCCCCGTCTAATACCAACTCGCCGATACGGACCTGTGAATTTCCCTCGAGGTAGCCGTCGGTGCTGTCGAGTGTCACTGTCGTCGGCGGCAAGTAAAATTGTGTGAGCTCCGATCGCGGGACGACGAGCGTGTCGCCGTCTCTGGTCGCGGATACTGGCTGTGGCCCACGATTGTTGCTCGCCGCGTTGAGGGTTACCTCCTCAGGCCCGACCAGCGTCTCGGTCTGAAGACGGACCTGCCCCCCCTCAACACTCGCGGTAGAGAGTGTGATTTTGTTGAGTTCCATAGACTTCGCTTTCACTTTTCCATCTTGCTCAACCACTACATCCACGGGGTTCAGGTCAGCCACGGGGAGTCTCTGGGGAGGCAGTTTGTACGTGGACTCATTTTCACTCTTGCTGACAGTTCCAGAAACTGTCGTTGGAGATCTCTCACCGATAGAGACGTTCACCGGCTTCCCGAGAGTGTAATTCTGGGCACTTTTCGACAGTACGATCACTATCCCACCACCGGATTGTTCGATCGAGTTGTTGCTCTGTGCGGTAGCGACCGTCGTAGGGCCGGTCGGTGCAGCGCCGCTCATCTCGGGGGGATCAGCCGTCTCGGCGTGACCCATCTTGACGTCACTCATTCTGGTGTCACCGTCATCGACGACCCCGGCAGCGGGGCCAGTCCCGGCAAGCGCCAGCGCGACGACGAGGAACACGGCAGTCACTCGGAAGATGAGAGGGCGACACATTGGGGTCACTCCGCGTGATACTCGATGTACGCGTCGAGATTCTCTTCGATGCGACGAATACGGTCGACGTTCGATTCGCTGTTGCCGAAGTTTCTCGCACGCTTTTTCTCCGCGATGTGGTGTTTGAACGCGTCACGGGCCGGCTCGACGAGTGGATTGAGATCGAATCCGCCGAGCAGCAGGAGCACATCGATATCGTTCCCGCGGCGATTCGTCGGGATCAGCGTCGAGAAGCTGACGGATTTGATATCGTGTTTCTGTCTCCACTGCTGAAACGCCTGCTTGAGTGGCGTTTCGAATCGTTTCGCGTTCTCGATGGCCCGCTTCGGTGCGCGGACGACTGCATACGCCGCGTCCGCCGTCGCGGGGTCCATGGGCACGAACGAGTTTTGCGCGGCCTGGTCGAAGATCAAGTCCCACTCCATCATCCTGCTGTTCGCTCCCATCTTCAACGCTGGCGTGAAGTGGTATATCAACTTATCCGAGGGTTGAGCGACGTAGTCTTCCACGTCGACCACCCGCTGGCCCTCCCGACCGGCTCCGATCATCAGATCTATCGCGTCCAGGATCCGGGAGTTGACCCACTGTTTCCCGTTTTGCTCATCGGGGTCCACGTGTGAGTTGCTCACCAGCAACGTCATGTCGGCGTTCTGGCTTCGAGTCTGCTCTTTCATCAGTAGTCGAGACATCCCACACATCGCGTTGAACTGTCGTTGTGCGCCCTCGGACCCGTACGGCCAGATTGCCAGTGCGAAGTGTTTGGCTTCGTTCACCCACGGCCCGTAGTCTGTTCGATCGATCGCGTCACCCTGGTTGCCGAACTGCTGAACGAGATACGGGACCGACCCGTTTCCGGTCCCGCCTCCGAGCGTCGACAGGTACAGGAACGCGTCGGCATCGATTGCATTGTCGTCGACCGTGGCCGCGATCTGGTCGATGGACTTCTCCGTCTGGCGTTCGCCTTCGAACGTGTCATTTCCGACGCCCCCCTTAGCGCCGAAGATGTGGGTGTGTTCGCCGAGATCGCCCGCGATTTCTGCTCTGTCGTCCACCTTCCCGATGTCTGTCCGGTTCGTATTCAACAGCGTAATACGCTCTTCGATGCCTGGATTGTCCGCGCGCTCGAACATCTGCACCGCCACATTGTTTCCGCCCTCTCCTGACGCGACGACGCCCCATCTCGTGTACGTGTCTGCTTGTGCCATCAGTGTGTATTTGATAACCGCGGTCGCTCAACTCTCCAGAGCCCGAACCCGAATCCAGCCTGCTGGTCTGGGGTCGATACTCCCTCCCACTGGGATGCCGGTGGGTTAGCCTCCGTTGGCAGTGACTCCGGCAGCCTGGCTGGTGTCGCTCGCCTGTGTCCCGTCGGAGACGGGGCCTGGGTCACTGCGATCTCACCTCCCCATCAGCCACGGAGACGGGCAACCCTGCCTCGCGGATGGTCGATACCAGCAACTCGTCGGACGCGGGGATCGTGAGGTACCTGTCTCGAATGTCCGCCAGTGACAGCGATGCGCCCCCGTCGACGACCTGATTCTCGACTGCGAAGGTGACACGCTCGGCGAACGCTGGGTGGTCGTACACGAGCACGCGGCCATCGTTCATCCTCGCGTTGTAGCCGGCACTCTCGGCCCAGACGGCCAGCAAACACGGGACGAACTCGTCGGCGATCGGGAGCTCGGACTCGGAGGTGAGATACCCTTCCGCAGAGTCTTCGAATCGGGAGCGCAGGGTGTCTTCCATCGCGGGCAGTTCTGCTTCGACGGCCGATCTGTCGGTGCCACACACGCGATCGACCACGGGCTGCTTGTCCAAGACGATCTCCACTTGCCGGTCACTCGTCACTCGGAGCGACCGACTGACGTCGGTGATCGCGTCGTCATCGACGGAAACGTCCACGTCGTATTCTCCGTACGAGACGGAGAATGTCTCTGTGATCGCGTACTCGTTTTCCGTCACCGTCTCGGCGTACTCGTCGCCCGAGACACCAACCTGGAAGCCCCGCTCGGTCCCGTCGTGGTCCGCGAGACGGGCCGTGACGGTCAGGACGTACGTCTCCGACCCGTCTGTCATCGATACTACCGGGACGGAGTCGTCGTATTGGGTGTCAGGATGTTGAGCCGCGTACGGCTCCATGAATCGCCGCGGTTCTGACACGGGCAACTCCTCGCCCGTCACCCTGCCGGTGGATCGGAGCTGCGTTTCGATTCTCTCGGCGACGGTCCCGTACGAACTCGCGACCGCGGCCTCCTGTTGTGCCTCGTCCAGGGCCTCGGTCAGTTCTCCGACCGACCGGGTCCACGCCTGGCGGAATTCCTCGGCTGTCTCGGTTCGGGCGAACCGCTGGCGGTACTGGGTCTCGACTGCTCCCGGAGGTGTGTACGACATGGCCGGAATCTCACTGTCTTCGATCTGACCGACTGTGGTTCGCAGCTCTTCTGCGATTTCCACGACCATCTCGCGGGCCGTCTCTCGCAGCCGCGCATCGGTCTCATTCAGTCGCTCGGCGTTGATCGCCGAGTCGATATCCGGCATCTCGGACCGGATCTCGTCGACCCGGTCGAACTGGTCTCGCGTGGCGTAGTCACTCATCGGAGACTGGTCGATGGTCGTGAGCAGGTCCTCGACAGCCGATCGGTCTATCTCGAACTGCCCACCGACCGCCTCCTCGGCGACATCGGTCGCACGCATGAGCTGCTGGGTGGCCCCGCTGAAGTCGTGTTCGGCAGCACGTGACCTGGCGGCGGCGAGTTCCTCATCGAGGTCGCCCGAGTCCTGAGAGTACTCCGTGACCGCTTCGCGTATCTGCTCGATTGCCACCTCGACGGTGTCTTTCCCGGATTCGCGTGCGCTGTCCAGTAACTCCCGTGCCGTCCCGGGCCCTGCATCCGCCGGTAAATCGGCCGGGCTGCCGGCGGTCGTTTCAGTCTCGGAGAGGATCTCCGGGGCGAGCCGACGCAGTGTCGTGTTCGTCTGTCGGATATCGGCCGCCACGAACTCCCGAAACGACGCGTCACGTTCGGAGACGAATGCGTCGGTCTCGGACCCGAGGTTGTCGAACACGCGGGGGTTCGCGGGGTTTTCGACTTCGAATTCCCCGGTGGTCGGGTCGACTCGCACCCCAGCATCCGCGAAGTCGGTCGCCAGCGTCTCCACCCGCGTGTCCAACACCTCGGGGTCCCAGTCATCGTATTGGTCACGAAGCCGCTGGTATACGGTGATGGCCTCTCGAAAGTCTGTCGCCGTCTCTCGGGCCTGTTCGGCGAGGAAGTCTGACGTGCGGACTTGAGTCGAATCTACCACGCCTCTCGTGTACGCCCAGAACCCGGCCACGATCGTCGCCGGCACACCTAATCCGACGATCCAGATGCCGGCGCCGGATCCGAACGCGACGAACACGAGGGTCCCGATCATCCCGACCGACGCCGTCGCACCGGTCAACAGCAGTATCGTCCGGCCACGGCTCGCCATCAGAAGACCACCCCCAGCAGGGACACGATCTCGCTGCGGACGAGTCCGTATCCGATCCCGGCCAGCACGCAGCTGACCGCGATAATCAGCGGGAGACGGAACTCCTGGAGGCGGATCTGCACACTCGAGTCCACGCTGCGTTGTCGAATCAGACGGCGTCTCGTTCGGCGTGACGAGACGAATCCGCCACCAACCCCGGTGACGAGTCCGACGAGCGCGCCGCCGCCAAACAGCAGCCGGACGCGCCTCGTCTCGGCGTCACGTCCGGTCTGCAGTTGGTTCCGGTAGTCACGGAGGCTCTCACGCGTCCGTTGACGCGTGGTCTCCAGGTCCGTTTCTGAGTTGTCGATGACTGCTCGTGCCTTCGTGGTGTCTCCCGTCCGCGTTGTGTCGAAGGCGCTCCTGTGGAGTGCGGTCGTTTCCGCTTCGATGCGACGAACTGCAGGGGGGATTTCGGAGACCGTTACGTTGTTTCGTCGAACTTGATCGGTCTGAAGCGGGGCGAGCAGATTATCCAGATCGGTATATGCCTGCGACAGATTGTCCGCCTGCCGCTCGAACGCCGCTCGCTGGCGTTTGTTACTGAACTGGAGTTCGACGGCTTCCGATTCTGTGTCGTTTCTGCCCGTCCACGTCGCCTCGTTCGTGTCCGCAATCGTGAAAGTACCGCCACTCGCGTCTCGCCTCCCGACCAGTTCACCGAGTCGCACCGTGCGACTCGGTTCCGCAGAGACGAGTATCTCAACGTAGTCCTCTCCACTCGCCGCCTGCTCGAACCCGGTATCTCCGCCGAGGTCCCACACCGTCCCGTGGGTTTCAGTGTCTCCTCCGTTGCACAGGTACACGTACAGCGTCGTTCCCGGCGTGACAGGTGAATCGCCGGCGGTCGACCCCGTTTCGAAGAGAACGACGACATCGTCGTCTGCGTCTGCGTCGCAATTCGGCTCGGGCGGCTCTGGCTGCCCGGCGGCGGTGCCAGGTGCGACGAGCGCCGTGACCACGGCGACCAGAATCATCATTCCGACAGTGGGCCGTGTCATTGTCTCCTCGCTGGGACGTACACGGCGAGCGTTCCGACGACGAGTCCAAATCCGACGCCGAGCCCGACCCCTAATACGGCCGGAGCGTCGGGAGTCGTCCCCACGGCGGCCGCCTGGTTTGCGGCCGTCTCGACCTGCTGGATCTCCGTGACAAGGTCCGAAAGCGGGGCGCTGGAGTGTTGTGTCGCCGTCACGTCACCGCTCACCGGGGTCAGTGTGATCGCTGCGGTGACCACGATCACCAGTGCAAGGATCCAGGCGATACGACCTGTCATACTGTGCCGGTGACCTCCGAGTCGGTCGCAAGTCGTTCAATCTCGGCGAGCCGGGGGATATCCGCTCTGTCGAAGGTTAACAGTGCGGTGAACGAGGCGAGATTCCGCTCTGTCAGGACCATCCCGGTGTTCACCTCCGGACAGTACGAATCGAGTCGCCGGCGGATGATCGAGACTTTGATCTGGTCGTCCGAATCTGTGACGTACCGCTCTGGCGCCCGGACTTGCCCGATCGCCTTTCGTGCGAGACCCGGCTGAAGATCCGCCACCGACCGCTTACTGATCGCCAGTTGGGCCAGCGTGTCACCGTCGATCGACTGCTTGCCGACAAATGGAAGCAGATATCCGGCTAACGACTGCGTTTTCATCACAGACCGGCACAGCGTCGCGTAGCCCGTCCCGTTCTGCAGGTCCAGTGTCGTGTGTATGTCCGACAACTCGATCTGTTGTGCTTCGAAGTCATCGACAGTACCCGGATCCACGTTCTCGAGGATCGGCCCGGAGATCAAATCCACGATCCCCGATGCAACGTAGCGGTTGAACTCGCTAAATTGCCCTTGAGCTGCATCCTCGTAGGCTAATCGATGATTGTCGATCAGAATGATCCCGTCGGACACCGGTTCGAGCCGATCGAGCCCGTAAATCGCATTCGTCGCCTGTCGCACTGCCGACCGGTCGTCGTCCCGGCTCGTCTCGCCACTCGTGTTCGGTAACACCGCAACCGTAATGATCCTCGTTTCACGTTCGGCGAACGACTGGATCGCATCGATCACGTGAGGGGCGATGCCGCAGCCTGTCCCGCCACCGAGACCAACGAATACGAACGCGTATCGTGGCGTATCACCGACAATTTCGTCGAATTCCCTGGCCATCGTATCGACCATTCCGCTCGCGATTTCGTCCGCCCGCCGGGGCTTTCGGCCGAAGCCACCCTCGACCTGTTCTTCGAATCCGGGTTCGGTGCCGTTGACCAGCTCCCCTTCGGGGGTCACCCCGAGCCACGAGGTGCGCTCGATGGTTGAGAGATTCTGCAGGTCCTGAATCGTGGAGTTGACAGCGACCGGCGTCACCAAACTCGACACATTCTCGTAGCTCACCACCCGGTCGACCAAGCCACACCCCGCTTGCCCAGCCCCAACGAAGAGAGAAATCATATATGGAAAATAAGTGTCGTGTGAATCAACTTAATCTTTTGGTGGGCTGACAGAGAATAATCTACAGGCTGAGGAGGGCGAGTGTGAGCGCTCGGACGGAAATCGAACAAGAGTGATGACGAGAGACTGCGTCTCTCGAAGGATGACCTGTCCCCGAGGGTGAAGCCCGTCAAAATGTGTAATCTATCACGACCCGTATAGGGATTTAACGACCGTGACGAGCATCAAAGAGCTTACTCTGAAGCGGTCGTTTGACGGTTTGGAAATGCGACTCCTCTCAAAACCGTCCAGTGGGCGTGAGACGGGAGTTGTCGGGTCGTGGTGGAGCGACCGACCCTCACGGACACAGCGAGTGTTCGGGTGTGAATTCCAGCCGACCGCAAACGCGGGAGGTCGGGCGGAATGACATTCGCCTGCGTCCGTCCGTTTTTGGACGGCACGGACAAAACAGTGAAGCCTCGGGGTCGGACGGAAATCTGCGAGGAGTGACGACGAGAATCTTCGATTCTCGAAGGATGTCCCCGAGGTACTTCACGGGTTCTCGCGCTAGCGGGGTAACGACCACCCCACCTCAGTTCACCTACCCGCGGAGACTGCGCAGCATGACGCTGTACTCGTTGCGTTCGTAGAGCGTTTCGACAGTGTCCAGGAGACTGTGAGTCGCTGTGGCAACTCCGACTGCCCGCTCGTACTCGCCACCCGCGAGCGCTGTGGTGGCAGTCTCCTCGAGGCTGTCGACAGTCGAGAGGAACACCAACGGGATCGAATGGTTGTGGTCCTCCCGGCGGTTGACGTACTGTTCGGTCACCTCTCGCCTTCGTTCGTTGATTCGCTCAACCTCCGCCGTCGCCGACTGTTCTTGTGAAGGCTCATCTGTCGGAGCGGCGACCCCCTCAGGGTCGCCATAGCCAGTATCACTGTCGGTTTTTCCACCGGATCCCCGGTCGACGAGCGAGTCGTCTGTGACTGTGTTCGACACACCGTCGCGTGTGCCACCCGTATTCTCACTCGCCCCGCTGGTGTTCGCGCCAGACTCGTCGTCTGCCGTCTCCGCCAGCGTGTCCACGAGTGTCTCCTCGTAGAACTGTAATTCGTCGGCGATTCCCGCGGTATCCCCTCCGTTCAGACGAGTCCGGAGATCGCCGAGCCGGGCACACATCGTCCTTTGCAGTCGGTTATTCAGCTGATTCTGGGCGGCTGTCGAGAGATCGTCGATCCGCTGGCGGAGCTCAGTTTCGGCTCCGTCTGGGGAATCGCCCGATTGCGCCGACTTCCGCTTCGACCGACTCCCCTCGGTTGCCCTGTCGAGTTGCTCGCCGGCAGCGATGAGTGCGTCCGTCGTCGACACGGCTGAGCCGTCCTCGAGTGCGTCGAACAGCGCCCGCGTTTCCTCACTCGGATCGCCGAGTTGACCGCGTGCCGAAGCAACCGCTGGTTCAATCCGACTATACTCCTCTCGGGTCGGGTCGTCCTGATCGGTCCCGACACGCCGCGTGTTGGACCGGTCGGCGCTGTGTGTCTCGAACTCGTCTCTGCCACGAGTCTCGTCAGAGAACTGTTCAACCCGACGGATTCGCTCGTCTTGGGCTGCGAACGCGAGTTCTTCGATTATTCGAACCGTCTCGGCATTTTCCGACACACCCGAACCGTACAGCTCCAATTCTCTCGCCGTTTGGTCGATGCGTCGGTCGATTGTTCTCAACTCAGTCCGCACCGCTTCGAGTGTCGGCTCGGTGGCCAACAAATCGGCGACCTCGTTGAGGTCGTCTGACCCGAACAGTCCCATTATTTCATCTGCTCCCGGCCAAGGTGGTCGAATAGGAGTTCAACCTTGTCCCAAACCGCCCGAATATCGCTTGCCTGTTCGGTGCTCCCTTGTGTT
>JAQCMZ010000160.1 GCA_028274825.1 Haloferacaceae archaeon | reverse complement strand
CCACCCGCACGTCTCACTCAGTGTTCAGGCGCCGGAGCAGACTCCGTGTGCCCACTGTGAGGGCCGATCCCAATTCCGAGACGCTCGTCGGTGGTCGCGATACTCTCGACAGCGTCGGTATCGCCATCAATCGCCCGAATCGCGTCGATGTTTTCAGGCACGACATCCGACTCCTGATGAATCGCCTGGAACAGATACATATCATGACCCTCGACACTGATTGAATCTTCCCAAATACAGTTCTCCCAGAGATCACCTCGCGGACGACCAGCATCGAGAGCGTACTCTTTGAGTTTCCCTGCTCCATCAATCCCGGAGCGGCCGGGAACGAGGAATGTTCGAGACTCCTCGCGGAGTAACTGTCTGACTTCGGCGGCACTGTGCTTTGTCTCAAGGGTGACATTGAGGCTGTGCACGTGCATCTGCGTCGCGGGGACTTTCAGCCCGAGTGTGTCGATATCGAGATCCGGGTAGATCGTGTTCACGTCTGGGCCGTGATGTGAGGGAATCTCGACCGGGTCTGGGAGAACATCGTTAATCGGGCCGCGATTCGTCTGGCCGGGATCTCCTCCTCTGCGAACGAGCGTCACGCGCACTTTTTCGACGCCGTATTCCTCGCGCAACGGCGCGACAATCCGTGAGAGACCAGTCGTGTTACATGACACGACACGGACGTGATCGGCGTTTCGAGCGTCTGCGTAGTTGGCTCGCGACACGAAAGACACGTCAGCGATATCAGCGTCTTCTCCGCCCTGATAGATTGCAGGCGTATCATACTCATCGTACAGCGGCTGATTCTGTTCTCCGATACCCGACGGACACGCATCAACAATCACGTCGCTTTGTTCGACGAGTGCAGACAACTCTCCTGAGATGTCGAACCCGGCCTCGCCAAACGCTGCTGCCCGCTCAGAGATGGCCGCGTAAAGATCGTATCCTCTCCGCACGGCCGCCTCTGCCTCGTAGTTGGGACGCGTCTTGGCCACTCCGGCAAGTTCCATATCCGGCTGGGCTGTCACTGCATCGGCCACACGTTTCCCGATGGTCCCGTATCCGTTGACACCCACTGTAATCATGTGGAAAAATCAACCGGCGACCGGTATAGTCGTTTCGTGACCGGCTGAACCCGTGTCTCCTCGACTCCCGCGGGGGTCTCTTCTCTCCGGTGGAGACGACACTCTCCAGTGGGTTCGAGATCTGACGCATGGCAAGTCATAACGCCGCGGCACTCGAAGTACCGATTATGGATGCACTGCAGGAAGCAGCAACCACAGCTATTCATCAATGTCTCGATCTCTCAGCAGACGATACCGTGGTGATCGTCACGGACGACAAGCGTGAACCGATCGGAAAATCGCTATATGCGACGGCGACAGACGTGACTTCCGATGCAACGATCCTCCAATATCCACCGGGGTCACAGCACGGTGAAGAACCCCCTGAGCCGGTCGCTGCGGCTATGGAGGAAGCAGATGCTTTCCTCGCCCCCACGACAAAGAGCCTCTCACACACACGAGCACGCGACACGGCCTCAACGGCCGGCACCCGCGGTGCAACACTTCCGGGAATTACTGAAGAGGTGTTTGTCACCGGGTTGAACGCCGATTACCGCGAGATTCAGCAGCACTGTGAGACTGTGTACGAGCAGGTGGCCGGCGCAGAGGAGATTCGAGTGACGTCTCCGCAAGGAACTGACCTTACTGTTCGGCCCGGGGGCCGTGAGTGGCATCTCGATACGGGGATTATCCCGGATGCTGGCGACTTCTCGAATCTCCCGGCCGGGGAGGTGTTTGTCGCCCCCACCACCGCCAACGGAACATACGTCGTCGATGGGACGATGATGCCTCATGGGCTGTTGGAACCCGGTGCACGGTTAGAATTCGAGGTGGAAGATGGGGCTGTCACCCGAATCTCTGATGATGCAATTCAGGGGCAGATCGAAACTGCTGCCGAGGATGCCGGAGACGCAGCATACAATCTGGCCGAACTCGGGATCGGAACTAATGTTGGCGTTACGGAGTTGGTGGGATCTGTATTGCTCGATGAGAAAGCGGGTGGAACTGTTCACATCGCTATCGGTGACGATGCCGCGATTGGCGGTGAGACGGAGGCTCCACTTCATCTCGACGGAATTCTCCGCGATCCGACTGTCTACGCAGACGGTGAACGGATCCGACTGCCGAGCCCTTAGCAACTGTTGCAAACGCAGAAATTGGATTCAGCGCGGTACCTGTCAGTGTATTCGACCCGGGCTCGTTGCGCGTTCTGAACTGACAACCAAGCACCTGTTAGTAACAACTACCACTCACTCTGCGGAGTATGTAACCTCTACGAGCGTCTCTTGACCGACGTATTACCCCTGTGAACGACCGGCCTGCCGATAGCTGGCTAACCCGGTCCTGTCTCACCGCCGCCGGGCGACAGAACCCCCGATTCTACAGAATATCAATTTCGTGGAAAGATATAAGCTCGGCCATGTCAATGTGTAGCATGTATGGCATCAGCACCCAGCACCGAAGACGACGTGATTGATGAGTTCCTTTCTGACCGAGGTCACGAGACAGAGTCTACCGGTTGGGAGCGATCTTACAACAAAAAACAGTGTCCCGAATGCGGTGGAATCCACGAGGAAGCTGCCTCGGAGTGCTCGGTCTGCGGGTGGCACCCGACGCTCTGACGAGTGAACCCGCCTTGATTTGTCGCGGTTCTTATTTCCCCAAATTCCGCCCGACATAATTCGTGGATCGGCCGCCGGGCGTTCACCTGCAGAGAGGTTTCTTGTACCATTAAAGTTAATGCATACTAGCAAATACGTATCCGTATCCATGTCCCGTTGCAAGAACCGTGGCTCGTTCGTGACGACCGCATACGTGCGTGTCTTCGCCCCGAACGATGCAGAACAACCCTGGGTGTATCCGTCCTGTGAAGATATCGTCCGAGACGGTGCCGAGGTTCGTGAAGCCCGGGCAACCCGGGGGAATTAACGGTTGAGGTCACGTCGCTTATGAACACGCGGATTACCATCGTTTACAATGACTGAAATCGAACCGACCGTGTCGCGGCTGTTTGGTGGGCCAGGAAGCGGAAAAACGACGGCACTGCTGGATCGCGTTGAGAAGTTGATTAACGACACCGATTCGGTGAGTATGCGAGACGTGCTTGTGGTGTCGTACACCCGCGCGGCCGCAGCCGAGATCCGTGACCGTCTCGCGGACCGGTTAGATGCCTCTCCTCGTGCGCTGCAGGGGAACGTCTGCACGATGCACGCGAAAGCG
Source organism: Haloferacaceae archaeon (assembly GCA_028274825.1). Taxonomy (GTDB): domain Archaea; phylum Halobacteriota; class Halobacteria; order Halobacteriales; family Haloferacaceae; genus J07HR59. Next base: position 3,903 of record JAQCMZ010000160.1, on the reverse strand, counting down.
TACGACCAGTTGAGTCTCTCTCGCGGTGATGTTGTCGGGGAAGAAGAGAAACAAGCGTTTTGTGACGATTACGGCATCGATTTCGAGGATGATCACAGCGGAGCTGGCAGACGCACTGCGCGGTCAACCACTATCGGAAACAAACTTATTGCCACCTCACAATGGCTCCAGCGCACCCAACGTGATGTCGCTGACTGGTATGATGTCCCGTTCAAGTGGAACGTTGAAGAAGTCAGACTCCCTCCAGACCTTGACCCGCACGCACAAGAGGGGAACAAATACACACCGACCTGGCCGTCTGACGATGACCGTATCGATATCCCGGAGGCGATTCGGGCGTGGCGGTCGTTCAAATCCGACAACGGAGTCGTCGGATTCGCTGACATGCTCGAACGGGTGGCTAACCGATCGCTGGTTCCGAACGTCGATTATCTCGTCATCGACGAATTCCAGGATATCACGACACTTCAGTACTCGGTGTATCAAGAGTGGCGGCCCCATCTCGAGCGAGTGCTCATCGCGGGTGACGACGACCAAGTGGTGTACGCGTGGCAGGGAGCAGATCCGGACCTCCTGTTGGACACGACGGTCGAGGAGGATGTCGTCCTTCCGAATTCGTATCGACTCCCCTCACAGATCTTGAACGTCGTCAGTGCGGAAATTCGGCATATCAGTAAACGCCAGGAGAAGGACCTGAACCCTCGAAAAGAGGGGGGCGAAGTTGAAGCAATCGAGAGTCCGTCGATGCTCGAATTAGCCCGAAATGTTCAGCATACCGTCGACAAAAACGAGGGGGATTTGATGATCCTCTTCCGGGCGCGATATCAGATGTTCCAATTCGTCGATGAGTTCATCGACAAGGGGATACCCTTCTCGTTGCTGACAGACGGCCGAATGTGGACTGACCGGGTGACCGATTACGTCCATGCGATAGAGGCGCTCGATGACGGGGATCCGGTGACAGGGCTGCAAGCCCGGCGACTGGCCGATATGCTCCAGAGTTCTGCGTTCGGCACGACCGACCGAGAGACGTTTTATGACCTTCTCGACGAACGCGAAGAGGCAGCCGATGTTGAGGATGTCTCCGAGTTCACTATCGAGGCTGATGCGATTAGCGACCGTGTCCCGTTTCTCCCATCGCCAGCCAGTGCCGGTGATATGATCCGGAAGGTGACCAGCTTCCAGCGAACCTCAATCGATGCGTACTTTGACGGCGATTACGGCGGGATGGACAGCAGCCACGTGCGAGTAGGAACAATCCACTCCGCGAAGGGTCGAGAAGCTGACCACGTGTTCGTCGCGACTGACCTAACTGAGAAAGTCGTCGAACAGATGGCCGCCACTATCGAGGAACCGGACGAGGTCGATGGTGTCGATGAATTCACCAAATCTACCAGTCCCGTCCCTGTTCTCACTGATAACGAGCGGCGCGTGTTTTATGTCGGAATGTCGCGGGCGCGGGAGCGACTGGTCGTTCTCGAGAATCTTGTGGACGGCGCTCCGACACTCCCGGTGAGTGTGCTGTTGTATAATGAATTGCGCGAGGGTACGCCACAGGAGCTAGTCGAGGACGTTCAAGAAGAATTAGCTGTTCCTGAACCGGAAGCGTGACACGCGACCGAGGGTCTCACCCGTTGACTGCGGAATTTGGTGATCGTGCTGTCTCACCCCCGAGCCCCCACCTGTCGGCCGATTTCTCGAGACTTGTGGACGCAGTCGAAACTACAGATGCAGCCGCGTTCGTTCACGTCGGCGATCGGTTCGACAATAACATGCGGTATCTCACTCAATTCGACGGCCCTGATCGAGCGTACGCTCTCGTCGTGACACCCGACCGTGCAGTTCTGTGTGCTCCCCCTCTGTGTGTCGAGCAGGCAATCCGGGAATTCGTCTCGGGGAAGTCACCCACCGGAGAATCCAGTCGCCCCGAAGACTCGACGCTGACCTGCGAAGTATCTGCCAACAGTACCAAATCTCCGCCGGGGAAACGCGCAGCCGAACAGCTGACCACTCTCGGCACTGACGAGGGAGCCACTGTGTTGACCCCACGCGAAATCCCCCACACAGCAGTGGTGTATCTCGAACGGGAGGGATATATTGTCTCCTCGACGACGGCCGCCGAGCACGCCCGAGCAGTGAAGTCGTCTCCAGAGATCGATCGACTCTGTCAGATCCAGCGTGCGACGACCCGCGGGATGGCCCGCGCAGAGACGATTCTCGCGTCTGCTGACCCGGGTGAGAAGGCGTTACACTGGAACGGCGAACAACTCACGACCGAGTTGCTCCGACGCGAAATTAATGCAGAACTTGCAGCCGCGGGGCTTCGAGATGCCGGTAACTCTGTGATTGGCTCCGGGCAGACAGCCGCTACCCGCCACTTCACCGGGACAGCGCCGATCTGCAGCGACGAGACTGTCGTGATAGACCTCTCTCCCCGGGATTCGACTAACTATTATGGGAGTCTTGCCCGGACGTTCGTCGTCGACAGCAATGGGGGGTGGGAACGACGAGCGTACGTGGCCGTCAAGGCGGCCAGAAAAGCGGCACTAGCGACAGTAGAAGCTGGATGCCCCGCCTCCACAGTTCACCAGGAAGCCGCCGCCGAGATCACAGCACATGGGTTCGCCAATATAGTCGGTGACGGTGAGCCGGAAGACGGATACCGAACAGGCCACGGTGTCGGTATCGGTCTCCATGAGCGCCCGACACTAACATCTGATACCGAACTCGAGACTGGCCACGTGCTCACAATTGCACCCACGGTGTGCGACCCCGACTACGGCGCTGTCCGGCTGAAAGACGTTGTTGTCGTCCGAGAAACCGGATTCGAGAGCCTGGCAACGTACCCATTCGACAGTAGTCCGACCGTCCGGTGATGGACACTCTGTGGCGTGTTACAGACAACTACTGGGACGCGTCTGGTTCACACTCGATGAGATTGAAACCACCGTCGAAGCGGTGAGTGACGCGGATTCGAGATGAGCGTCTCAAGTGTCGCGCAAAAGGTGTTGATGACTCAGTCCACTGTGAGACAGCCAGGTTCGACCCGCACAGCGACGCGGCGGTCGTGTGGAATGTACCGCAAGACGAAGTGAGGCCGATGGCTCGTCCCGGCCCGCAGTGTGTGCTGAACACTGCAGTGATACCCCCGAGAATTCGGATGTGGTGATAGGCCCTACTGAGAGTGAAATGACAACAACTTGATACTAGCAGAGTGGGAACAATCGCGGTCACTCACCGAAACCAGCCTCAGCGAACCCGTAAGTTAACAGCCGGGGGAAGCGCCCGGCCGGATCGTCCACGGGGGAATCTCCAACCTGAATTCGTGAGAAGAAGTCAGTCGTCAGGAGAAAATTTGGGGTCGACGAGTTCTGTGGCTAATCACACGATAGTGTCGAATACGGCTGTTATAGGCTGAACAGGCGCACTCCTACGCCGTTCACGGCGTGGATACGCGCCGTCACAGCGCCAGTTTCGGACTGTGTTTGCTCCACACTGTCGTCTCTGTGAGTGTCGGCGCACTGGGGACGACCCCAGTGTAGCCGAGCGGCCACCAACTGGCGGTTCGAGTGTCCGCCCACACTGGAAACAGGGCAGGGTGTGGCCCGATGTGGGAATCACATACCAACCACCGGGGGCAAACAGTTGCAGAGGAAGTCACTCTGAGTCTGTCGCAGTCTGCCGGACTCCCCGTGGCCAACACAACACTGGGAATCCGAGTCCGACAGACGAGAGGAGTCCCGGGGTGGCCACTCCCAAGAGACTGCCCGTCGCCCGGTTCCACACCGATTCCAACGGTGTGCTCGCGTGGCAGTCTGGACACCCGACACTCCCAATTCAGCGGTGGCGTGGGATTCGGCCGCGTGAACGCGGAGGAGGATGTCAAGATGTCGTCCAGTGGAA
>JAQCMZ010000124.1 GCA_028274825.1 Haloferacaceae archaeon | reverse complement strand
TCTCATAGGCCTGAAAGGATGGTGACAGTCGGCACTCATTCCACACACTCCCTGCCACGTCATCAGGGCCCTCGAAGGCAATCCTGAGGTACTTCACCACCCGTTTCTATGTAGAGTATATGTCCGAATGGACGGATGCCATCGTTGGCGACCGGATGGCAGTCGATCAACAGTTCAACGATCGAGTCACCGCGTCTGAGTTTTCCAGTCAGCAGTGGGGTCTCATTATGACCGCCACGGATTTCGATATCGAACAGGCGGGCGACCCTCAGGAGGCACGACTCGTATCTGACACGTCACAACTTCCAGGGGTGATGCCTGAACTCGACAATATCCAGGCGCAGATGGGAGCTCGGGGCAGGCAGTCTAGCAGCGGCGGCCCCGGGATCGTGGGGCAACTGAAATCCGCACTCGGAATCGGCGATTCCGCATCTGACGGCCCTGATGAAGGCCAACTCCGGGCGGCCGAGAAACTCACGCAGACGTATGCCGACGAACTCCAGTCACATCTTGAACAGAAGGGAAAGTGGGAACAAGTCCGCATCGCATATCAAGAATCTAACGAGTGACTGGAATTTTCCGCCGAGTATCGAGACGGTCACCTGCCATCGCGGGCTCCTGGGGTTCGGCTGTCGGCTCTCAGAGTTCGGAGTGTGGCTTTGCCTCGTGGTTGAGCTGCCGCGAACTGCCGGGTCTCTCACTCGGCAGACTATTTCTGCTGGATTGTGCCGCCGCTGAGGCCTTCCCAGGCGACACGATAGCCTAGCGCCGACAGTGCGGCGCTGGTGTCGGTAATGTCTCGGTCTGCGAGGGCAGTCTCGGCGGTTGCAAGGTCCATCCCGGGTTCGATCACAGTTTCGACCTGTTCCAGCACGGCGGGTTTGACGAGCGTCCGGCCGATAACCCGGTGATTGGGGAACTGCTTGTTCACGATGACGTCTTCACTGACTCCGTATTCGGCCGACAGCTCTCCGAGTTCCACCACATCCTCTTGTGGGAGTAACTGCTCTGGGAGAGCCCCTGCCGCTTTCTCAGTGAGTCTCGTCTCGTACTCTCTGAGAATGTCGACTATCTCTTTGAGTCCGACTGTCCCGGTGTACTCGGTCACGCGTTGGTCGCGGTCTTTGATCTCCTCGCCCACGCCGAGACTCTCGTCGACAGCGACGATCATATCCACATCCTCGAGATCCGCCAGCTGTGCGAGTTTCTTTTCGACGTATTCTGGCGTCCAGAACCCCATGATCTCGAAAAAGACTCTGAAATCGCCGAACTCGTAATCGAACGCGAAGTCGGGGATCATCACTCGGGATCCCGTCCGGAGCGGTTCCGGCTCTCGGCTGAGCGACCAGTCAAGATCTAACGCGGTGAATCGGGCTGCGAAATCAGATTCGACACCACTGTCGTAGCGCGGCTCGGCAACAGGCTCGACTCCGGGGACACTGATATCTGTCTGGTCGAGCTGGAGTTCCCGCTGGCTCCCCGAATCGGCTATCTGTGCTTGCATCTCCCACTCGTGGGTTGCTGCAAGCGTTCTGAGCAAGCGAGCGAAAGCGGTCCCGTACCGGCGGGTTCGCCGGAACAGCGAGTCAGGCCCGGTCACCTCGACAATCCGGCCCGCATCAGAGCCATGAATCTCGTACATCAGCCCGAGGCGTTTCACCGCAGAAACAAGCGTCCGTGGGTCAGACGAGCGGACTTCGATCTCGATTGCGTCAAACATCGCTGTCTGTGCGAGCGAGAGATTATACTGTTCGAGTAACGTGGCAGCGTCCCACCGCGAATCGAAGGCTGTCATGACCTGGTTCGTGTCACGGTCGGCGTACAACGCCGTCTCGACTTCCGTAACAGGGGTTCCGAGACTGTCGGCCGCCACCAAGAGTGCCTCTTGCCGGTCAGTCTCGTCGGCAACACTGACGTCTGATGCAGCCTCGAACGCAACTCGTCGCGCTCGCTCTGGCGGCACCGGCGCGATCGTCTCGAAGGCTGCCTCACGATCCAGAAGAGACGCAAACCCCCGAACCAGTTTGAAGTCTGCAGCCTCACGCTCTATTTGTTCGAGCGAGTCGTCGAGGTCGCTCTGGGGATCCCCGACGTGCGACTGAAATACGTCAATAATCCGACGGGCGAGCGGGCGCTCAGACTCCTCGACAAACTGGGGGTGATACCCACCGCCAGCCCGCGAAACGCGGAGTAAGTCCTTCCGCAGCATGTGTCGTAGTTACTGTCCCTACAATTTAGACGGTAGGGTCTGCACCTGTCCGAAGACAAGCAGACGACCGCCAGAACGGTCTGAACGACTGGAGTTGGCCTCTTTGTGTCGCTCCTGCATCAGTCGGTGGTGACGCTCGCACTCTGATGGCCAGCCGAGCCAAGACGACTTCTCAGGAGCTGATATCGGTGTGGTTGACCCCTTCTCACGGCTTGAATCCCGGGGTTTCCCCTCGGAGTGATGTTACCCACTCGGCTGATACGTCACTGCGGCGAGATGATTTCATCACCTCTGGGTGTTTCAGGCGGCCTCTCGGACGGACGCGATGGATGACAACTCTCTTGAGCCGAGCCGAGAACCCCGGCACATGGACAGGCGGCGGGTGATTGTCGGAGTCGCGACGGCCCTGACCGCAGGGTGTCTTACCCGACGGGCACCATCAGGGCCCAGAACACCGCCACCGGCCGAGAGTGGATCAGCCGCTGATGGCTCTGGGAGGGCAGACGAGACGACACCGGAAGGAGATCTCCAACTTCGTGAGTGGGATTTTATGGAGGCTGATACGGGGTTGTTGTCTGTCGCGGGGGTGATCGTGAACACGGTTGCACAGCCCCGCGATGGAGAAGTGATTGCTGAAGCGGAAATCCCCGACAGAACACTCGAGGAACGGCTCAGTGTGACGGTCCCTCCAAACGACACTGAGGAATTCGTGCTCACGTTCGACCTCGATTACGCTGAGTTCGCTGCTGACGGGAGACTCCGGGTCAGAGTAGACCAACAGACCCGTCAGAGGGGCCTTCAGCGTCGGCAATTCAGCAAAAACCACGAGAGGTGAGATTGACAGTCTGTGACAGCGAACGGGGCGAGAATCGCTTCCGGCGGTAGCGTCGTCCTGTAACAGTTGAGGAACGGTTCTGTCAGTCCTAAGGGAACCTCACAGCGGGAACAGTGTGGAGGCCCACGGCTTCAGCCGTGAGTAGCTGACGTGGTGACTAGTGTCTCAAGCGGCCGTCACCGGCGGCGGCTGGCGACTCGTTCTTCTGCAGTTTCCGTACTCACCAACTCGTACAGCAGTGCCCGTCCGCCGTCGTCACTCGGACGGAGAATTCGCCCCAACCGCTGTGTGAACTCCCGTTCGCTCCCGCTGCCCGCAAGCAACACAGCTACGTTCGCGTCAGGCACGTCGACACCCTCATCAAGGACATTCGCCGTCACCACACGGTCGTACTCGCCGGTTCTGAAGCGGCGAAGTATCTCACGGCGCTCGGAGGCGCTCGTTTCGTTCGTGATTGCCGGGAGCAGGAATCGCGAAGACAGCCGGTAGACGAGATCCGTGTGCGCAGTGAAGACGATGAGACGGTCGTCTTCGTGGCGCTGGAATATCCGCTGCAGCTCTTCTAGCTTGTTTTGAGCGTTCATCATGATCTCTCTGGCTTCCTGTTTGGCGAGCAGTGCCTCCCTGGCACGCGGGTCGTTTCCCGACCGCATCACGAGCTTCTGATAATCGCTTCCAGAGGTTAACGATAGGTTCGACTCGCGAAGATAACTGACGAATGTGCCCTGGTTGGTCTCGTAGCGGTCTCGCTCGTCTGAAGTGAGTTCGACTTCGATCCGTTTGATATCGTACGGGGCGAGGTGGTCGCCAGCGAGATCGTCTGCGGTCAGTCCGTACACCTTGGGTCCGACGAGTTCTTCGATCACCTCGTGGGCCCCGTCTGGCCGTTCGAACGTGGCTGTCAATCCGAGTCTGTTGGGCGCCGCCAGTAGACGGGCGATATCACGGTATCCTTCGCCGCCGAGGTGGTGAATCTCGTCGAAGACGACGAGTCCGAACCTGTCGCCCAGGTCCTCGGCCCGGAGATACGCCGAGTCGTACGTGGCGACGGTTATCGATTCTACCCGCTGTTCGCCGCCACCGAGTTGCCCGATTGGCCGGTCGAACTCTGAGAGTAGCTCACGACGCCACTGTTCGAGCAAATCGACTGTCGGCACCACGACGAGCGCTGGGGTAGCAGTGTGCACCAGTGCTGCGATTCCGATCACGGTCTTTCCGCTCCCCGTCGGGAGTTCTAACACTCCCCGGTCACCGGCGTCGTGCCACGCCTCCAGAGCCTCGTGTTGATACTCTCGAAGTTCATAACTGGTCGATAGCTCTACCGGCGCGATATCGAGTACTTCATCTTGCATCTCCTTGCCAGCGGCCGACAGTGCCGAGCGAATCTCACCGTATCGATAGGCCGGACTCCGCAATCCCCCGGTTCGTGAGTCTGGCTGGACTCCAGGCAGTGGCGGCGGCTCCTCACCGCGCACCCGGACGGTCCCGTCCTCGAACTGGAGTCGGATCGTCATACGTGGGTATCCGCGGGTGGCGAGTAAATGTGCTGTGGCTCGGTCATCTGTGTGGGCTGTCCGACTGGATTAGACTGAGCTCGACTCGATCCGGGGATGATGGCCCTCACGACTGCAGCAGCGCGGAGACTCACCTCACCTCAGCCCGTCTCCTCTCTTCGCCTCCACTTCGGGACTCACTCCGTGGAGTGGGTGTCCACCGACAAGTCCACGGCTTCAGCCGTGGGTAGCGTACTGGGTTCATCCAGCAGGTGAACCGCCTCGGGGTCAAGCCCCGAGGCACTCGGCCTGCTCCGCCTGTAGAGGACTGACCGGCTACACACGAGACGGGTCACCCCCTGTTGAGGCTGAGATAGTGAAGTTGGAGCCAGACGTAGTGGGTATGGATACTATATTGACACAGGGGCTCACTGCGAGAGTTCGGCTTCTGCCAACTGTGCTGCCTGTCTGAGGGCGGATACCCCTGCAAGGTGACCGGCTCCGATGGTTGCTTTCATTGCCTTTGCCGGTGCTCCGCGCACGATCTGGGGGCCGACCTGTGCGACAGCCCCACTCCCGACCGACACAACCCACCCGGGCACATCAGAGCGGTAGCGGTCGAGACGCGGCTCGAGTCCGTCTCCAGCAGTCGCCAGCCGCGCTATATTGGTGGCAGCAGTCTTTGCTTCCCGGATCGCACTGGCAGCGCTAGCCGGCACTGGCTCGCCGTCGGCATCGATAACCTTCGCGGCGTCGCCCACGACGAAAGTCGAATCCGAGAGCCGGAGATCCGCCCGGACGGATCGTCGGTCTCCGTCCATCGTCTTGGCGCCTTCAATTCCGCCGGTCCACACGAGTCTATCACACGGGAGTTCTCCGCCGTCAGTCTGAACCGTCTCAGCGGTGGCCCCGACGACAGCCGTCTCCGTCTGAACGGTCACTCCGGCGTCTTCTAGTTCAGCCCGGATTGCTGTCTGAAACTCGGGGGCGAATCCTGGCGCGACTTCGTCTGCCATCTCGACAAGTCGAACCGACACTTGCTCTGATGCACCTTTCTCGTCGAGTAGCGCCGTGATCTCTCCCGCCGTTTGAACTCCTGAGAGACCGGCACCACCGACCACCACGTCACCGCCTGCGTCCGCGAGTCTCAGCACATCATCGCGGATCTGAGTGGCATGAGACAGTCGCTTCAGCGGAATCGCGTGTTCTCTGACTGACTCCATCTCGAAAAACGCGGTCTCGGCGCCGAGACAGATCGCGCCGAGATCGTAGCGAAACTCCTCGGGGGCACCCTCGCCGTCGAGTCGGACCTGTCCCGTCTCCGGATCGATATCGGTCACCCGTGCCTCGATGAGTTCGACGCTGTCTAACACCTCGTTTAACGACACCTGGATCGTCTCGGCGACAGTCGGCTCACGAATCGTCCGGTGGAGTTCGTGTTGCACCAGATGTGTGGTAGAGTCGTTGATCAGCGTCAAAGAGACATCCGGCGGGAGTTGTTGTTCGAGACGGCGGGTGAGTTTGAGACCGGCATATCCAGCCCCTAACACAGCGACATTCATATCGCGAGTACGGGGCCAGATCCAAAGAGAGTACTGCTCCAGGCTCACGGTATCGGCGTGACTCGCCCCCCGCGTCTCACCCGCTGCCGGGACTGCCGCCACTGTCAGGAGTGTGGGACTGTCAAGCCGATTGAGACCGCCGGGACTGTCGAGACTGTCAGGTCATCACAAGACGAGTACGGTGACTGGCCCAGGATGTCCTCCCGAGATGACTGCGGGTTCAGGGCAGTTCCGATATCAAAACACTGACTCCCCGCTCGTGAGAATCTCGGCGGGGCCGCCGACCTGCCACACGTCTGTTTTGATGCCAATTTCGGCGATTCGGTCTTGCACACGGTCAACACACGCTTCACGCGTGTTCACGTACACCGACGCACCAGTGTCCGTCGAAAAATACACCGGAACACCGTCTTCGCGGAGTTCGCGAACGGCGTTGAATACCGCGATTGTGTCGGGTTGCCAGTAGACCCACCCGGACGGCCCCGTCATCGTGGCGGCGGTCAGTGACAGCGAGTCGTGTTCTGCCAGCGAGAAAATATCCTCGAAACGGCCCGTCCGCAGCGAGTCCTGCATCCGCTGGAGTTGCTCGTGGACGTGTGCAAGCCGGGATTCGAACATGTGGCTCGCAGCAGCCTCACGGTGAGCCTCTTCGGTCTCTTTGTACGCGGGAACGTGCGCAGCGATAATTCGGAGATCCTCTTCGGGGTGGAATCCCTCCTCAGCTGTGCCGACCGGAATCCGCTCGGAGCGGCAGTCTTCGTCGTTGAGCCCTGCGTTCAGACGCGAGTACGCGCCGGTGACTGCTCGGGCGGCCGACGAGGAGCCGCGGCGGGCGACCGTCGACACCTCCGGCAGTGTCATCTCAAGGCCGGCTGCCTCCACCAGTGCCGTCGCTGCCGCGGCAAAGCCCGACGAAGAGGAGCCGAAGCCAATGTTCGACGGGAACGAGTTGCGGCTCTCGAACCGGACCGGATGGTCGAAGCCAGCCAGTTCCCGCACGTGACTGACGACCGCCTCAATCCGCTCGGCGGCGCGACCCTCGACGAAATCCCCGTCGATCCGGAATTCGTCTGCGGCGGCATCGGGCTGCCACTCGACGGTCGTGGTCGTCGCCGTCGGCGCCGTGCAGAGACTGATACTATCGTGATAGGGGAGTCTGAGTCGCTCATCGCGCATGCCGTGGTATTTCACCAGTCCCTGGATCGGGTGCGCCCGCGCAGTGGCCTTCATACTACTCGGAGTGACCGGCGGACGATTAGGCGTTGCGGAACGACTGGCCATCCGTTCTCTCTCCTCTCGGTTTTGTACACGCGCTGTCTGTCGTCTCTGCCGGACTCCCGTGGATGAGCCTGCTGGCACCGGCCGCACCACCTCTGAACGCTCACTGTCTCGGGTGACGATCCCACCGTGAGTCTGTCTGGAAGACAGACAGCATTCTATCAATGACAAGTATTTATGAGCGGCTCTGTCAATTCTAATGTATGACTGAGTACACGGTGGAGTTCGTCGAGGACGGCAAGACAATAACCGTCTCGAACAAAGAGACGATCCTCAGCCGCTGTCTCGAGGAGGGGATCGCCCAGGAGTACTCCTGTCGTGTGGGGATGTGTTTAGCCTGTTCTGCCCGGATCGTCGAAGGGTCTGTCACACAACCCGCTGCGAGGGGGTTCACCGACGACGAAGCCGAGGAGTACGCCCTGACCTGCATGGCGCGGCCACAGTCAGATCTGCGGATTGTTCGCGGTGAATACCCGCCGAGTCTCGACCGCGGAAAAGGAACTGGCTCCGAGGACGGAGCCGTCGCCGACGACTGACGAGCCACCGACCTGACTCATGTCATCGAGCAGGGTCTGCCCTTCTGGCAGTCTGACCCCGAGTTGGGTATCCTGTCTCGTCGTGAGACTGTTTTCAGCCCGGTGACTGACAAATCTGACTTTGACTACTGTGTCGACTGCCGAGTGTCGACTCTCGATATTCACGTTCTGACTCTCGGATCTGGAATTTCTGAGTCTCGTCGCCCTGGACAGGCGTGCAGACTCGAGGGGAGTCGTGTCGACTCGTGCACACGCTGTGGTGAGTCGGTGCCGCGGGATTCAAGAGGGTTCCCACCCCCCGTTGGAGTAATGCTAGAGGACAATCTCATCACGGCAACCCAGCTCTCGCGGGGTGACATTGAGGCGGTCCTGGACACGGCCGCCGAGGCGGCTGCAGACCCAGTCCCGTTCCGCGAGCGACTCGCGGGGTCGCTCCTCGGATTATGCTTTTTCGAGCCGAGCACACGCACGAAAATGAGCTTCACGACCGCGGCCAAGCGGCTTGGCGGCGATATCGTCGACATGGGGGGGTTAGAGTCGTCATCAGTGTCGAAAGGCGAGTCGCTGGCAGATACCGTCCGCGTGATCGAGGGGTATGCCGATGCGCTCGTGTTACGCCACCCGAGCGAAGGGGCCGCCCAACTCGCCTCCGAGTTCGTCGACGTGCCGGTGATCAACGCCGGCGACGGCGCGGGCCAGCATCCCAGCCAGACGCTGTTGGATCTGTTCACGATGCGAGAGACGGCGGGGCTGGACGATCTCACGGTCGGGATTATGGGCGATCTCAAATACGGCCGGACGGTCCACTCGCTGTCGGAAGCGCTGACGAATTTTGACGCTAGACAGCACTTCATCAGCCCACCGTCGCTGCAACTCCCGCGGTCCGTCCAGTTCGAATTACACGAGTCTGGAGCCGACATTCGAGAACACACCGACCTGGAGGACGTCCTCCCGGAGTTGGACGCGTTGTACGTCACCCGGATCCAGCGGGAGCGGTTTCCCGACGAGTCCGAGTATCGTCAAGTCGCCGGCGAGTACCGGGTGGACGCGGCAACCCTCGAGGCAGCACACGAGGATCTGGTGGTGATGCACCCGCTCCCCCGCATTGACGAGATCGCGCCCGACATCGACGAGACGACCCACGCACAGTACTTCGAGCAGGCACACAACGGTGTCCCGGTTCGGATGGCGCTGCTCACACACCTGCTGGGGGACTCGGCATGAGTGACCGCGAACTCCGCGTTTCGAAGATTCGGGACGGCACCGTCATCGATCACGTCACCGCCGGGCAAGCGCTGAACGTGTTGGCCATCCTCGGGATCGACGGCTCCGGGGGGACGGGTGTGTCGATCGGAATGAACGTGCCCTCGGATCGGCTCGGGCACAAAGATGTCGTGAAGGTGGAAGGCCGGGAACTCTCCCAGTCAGAGGTGGACGTGTTGTCGCTGATTGCGCCGGAGGCGACGATCAACATCGTCCGTGATTTCGATGTCGCCGACAAACTTCGGGTCGAACGGCCGGACGTTGTCTCGGGGCTAATCGCCTGCCCGAATCACAGCTGCATCACGAACGCCGACGAGCCCGTGGACACCGGCTTTGCGGTCGTCTCTGGCGGGCTGCAGTGTCAGTACTGTGAGACGGTGCTCCGGGTCGATATTGACGCTCATCTCGACGTGTGAGTCCACGACTGCAGTTTCGAGGTTGACCGTCTTAGCGGTGGGCACAGCGGGTCCCGAATCCGTCCTTTGTCCATCTTCTACAGGCTGAGTAGGGCGAGTGTGAGGGGGCGGACGGAAATCGAAGAAGAGTGATGACGAGAATCGTCGATTCTCGACGGATGACCTGTCCCCGAGGGTGAAGCCCGTCAAACTGTGTAATCTATCACGACCCGTATAGCGGTGTAACGACCGTGACGGGCATTAAGAACCTTACTGTGACGCGGTCGTTTGACGGGTTGGAAATGCGACTCCTCTCAAACCCGTCCATTGGGCGTGAGACGGGAGTTGTCGGGTCGTGGTGGAGCGACCTCCACGGACACAGCGAGTGTTGGGGTGTGAATTCCAGCCGACCGCAAACGCGGGAGCTCG